>JAXIPJ010000253.1:0-4910 GCA_045402985.1 Anaerolineales bacterium | reverse complement strand
AATAAGTTAGAATCCAAAAACCTGGATTTAATAATCGCAAACGACATTTCTGCCAATGATGCGGGCTTTGCAGTGGAAACAAATCGCGTTACACTGTTGTTTGCAGATGGCCGCAGGGAATCATTGCCGTTGATGAGCAAGACAAAAACGGCTGAATTTATTTTGGAACGAGTTGCAATATTGCTGGAGTGATATGCGTATTCTGGTCATTTCTGATATTCATGCGAATTACACCGCGCTGGAAGCAGTGCTAAACCATGCAGGCTCAGTGGACGAAACCTGGTGCCTGGGTGATCTTGTTGGCTATGGGCCCGACCCGAACGCGGTCATCGAGCAGGTGCGCGATATCCCAAACCTGACTTGTATCCTTGGCAATCATGATGTGGCGGTGATAGGCAAAATCCCTTTTGAAGCATTTAATGGGGATGCGCGCCGCACGCTTGAATATCACGAGCGCGTTTTGACCGCGGATAACATGGATTACCTGCGCTCGCTGCCGTCGAACCTGAAGGTGCGTGAAGACGTAAGCATCGTGCATGGAAGTCCGCGCGATTCGGTTTGGGAATATATTTTGAACACGCTTTCGGCACGCCTGAACTTCGATCATTTCACCACGCCCTGGTGTTTTGTGGGACATTCACACTTGCAATGCATGTTCCATCTCGATGAGAGAACCGACCGCGTAAATTTGAAACAACTGACTGTTGGTATCCCCATGCATCTGGAGCCGAGACTGATCATTAACCCAGGCTCCGTTGGCCA
Source organism: Anaerolineales bacterium (assembly GCA_045402985.1). Classification (GTDB taxonomy): domain Bacteria; phylum Chloroflexota; class Anaerolineae; order Anaerolineales; family Villigracilaceae; genus Defluviilinea. Next base: position 4,148 of record JAXIPJ010000253.1, on the reverse strand, counting down.
ACCGCGCGACCGTGACCCGCGCGCCGCATATGCCATTTACGATAGCACGGCCAAGACATGGGAACCCTCCCGCGCGGAATATAACATTCCTGAAGTACAGCAGCGGATCCGCGAGGCGGGTCTGCCAGAGAAGCATGCAGTGAGGATCGCGGAGGGTTGGTAGCCCTGCCCCCACCCGCCTTTGGCGACCTCCCCCATTTTCTGACTGAAGTCCGTCAGAAAATGGGGGAGGAACTTTTCAAACGATGATTCGTCTATAGGGTGAAATTACCTTACGTTTATCAAGGAGAAAAAATATGAAACGCCCGATCCTTATCATTATTTCGGTTATCACTGTATTCATTTTGCTTGGGACATCTGTGATGTATTTGTTTGGGCCAAAATATGGCTCAACATTCAGCAATGTTTCCAGCAATCTTGGCTATGGGGGCGGCGGCGCGCCCCAAGAGCTGCCAGCATCTGAACCTCCAATGCCAGCCACCGATCTTTTTGCAGCAGAAGAGGCAGCCAGAACATCAGCTGGCAATGTAGATCAACAAGCTGTGCAGGAACGACTCGTCATCAAGAATGCTGATCTTGCCATCGTGGTCAAAGATCCGCAGGCGCGCATGAAGCAAATTTCAGACCTGGCAGTTGAGATGGGCGGCTATGTCGTTTCATCCAATTTGTATCAATCGTATTACGGGCCCAACAGTATAGAAGTACCCGAAGCCACAGTTGCCATCCGTGTGCCAAGTGAAAAACTGGATGAGGCCCTCGAGAAGATCAAAGCAGGTGCATCTGACATACAATATGAAAACGTCAGCGGGCAGGATGTGACGAGTCAATATGTGGACCTGCAGTCACAACTCAAAGCCAAGCAGGCCGCCGAAAAGAAACTGCTTGAGATCCTGGACCAAGCGCAAAGAGCTGAAGATGTGCTGGCCATTTATCTGCAAGTGCAAACCGTTCAAACCGAGATCGAAGTTTTGAAGGGACAGATCAAATATTATGAAGAATCTGCCGCACTCTCTGCCATCAGCGTCCGCTTGATCGCTGAAGAAGGCACCCAGACGATTGAGGTCGGCCCCTGGAAACCCGCCGGCGCAGTGAAAGACGCCATCCAGGATCTGATCTTCTTCGTCCAGAATTTCGCGGAATTCCTGATCCGCTTTGTGATCTTGATCCTGCCTTCGTTGATCCTGATCGGCATTCCGCTCTACCTGGTTTATCTGGGTGGACGCGCAGTATATCGCAGGTTCAATAAGTCAAAAGTTGAAATTGCAGAGGTTGAGGAAGAGAAGAAATAATATCGCTCACTCTCACCCCTGCCCCTCTCCCAGCTTCGACTACGCTGCGCTCCGCTCACCTGTGCCTGCGGCACCGGCGCAGGCAGCGCGAATGGGAGAGGGGTATAATTTTTTTAATGGAAAAGCTTGTTCATGACGCCGAAGCATTGTTCAATATCCATCTCACAGAGCAGCAAATTACAGCGCTGATGCGATATGAAAAAGAACTACTCGAGTGGAACCAAAAATTCAATCTGACAGCCATTCGGGATGTGGAATCGATTCGCACAAAACATTTTCTGGACTCGTTCTCATGCGAGCTGGCATGGAAAGGATCGCCACCGAATCGCCTCATCGACGTGGGAACGGGTGCCGGGTTCCCGGGCATTCCGCTTAAACTCATTCATCCGCATCTGAAATTGACGCTCGTTGAATCTGTCCGCAAGAAAGCCATGTTCTGCCAGCATATTGTGGATGTACTCGGCCTGAAGAATGTGGATGTCATACAGGCGCGCGCGGAAGATCTGGGGCAGGATGTAAAGCATCGCGAGAAATATGATTGGGCGGTGGCACGCGCAGTGGCGAATCTCAATGTATTGAGTGAATATCTGTTGCCATTGGTCGAGATCAGTGGCAGCATGCTCGCGCAAAAGGGCGAAAGCGCACCTGCCGAAGCACAGTCCGCTGAAGGGGCAATGAAGTTATTGGGCGGAAAATTGAAACAGTTGATCCAGGTCAATTTGCGGGGGGTTGCTGATGATCGTTATCTAGTCGTTGTAGAGAAGGTCGCGGCCACGCCCCCGAAATACCCGCGCAAGCCAGGTATAGCGGCGAAGATGCCGTTGTGAATCTTGTAGGGCGAGGTCATCTCGCTCCTACGTATTAACACTTAACACGCTTCATCCACAATCGTGATCGTATCTGCTTTATTTGGAATAATGCACAGGAACTCAAATGGCTCTTCGCCTGTATTTTGATAAGAATGGATCGCGCCTTCGCGGATAAAAACGACATCACCTGTTTTGACGTGATGTGTCTCATCATCAATTGTTATGGTTGCCTCCCCGCTCAACACGTATTGTTCATGTTCCAATGTGTTGGTGTGACGCGGCATCCCGCCTCCCTTTTGCATGGAAAATTTTCGCAATGCAAAGTTCGGGCCTTCCTGCGCAGAGATGAGGACTTGAATGGTTGTGTCCTTCCCCGCAGCAACGTTTTTGGCTTCCACATCGGTTGAGTGTTTGACTGGCATAGTTTATCTCCAATAGTGTCGATGTCATTGCGAGCCTTTGGGAAGCAATTAATTCTCAAGTTATTAGGAGATTGCTTCGTCAGGAAAACCGCCCACCTCGCAATGACATTAAGGGATCAACGTATTTGTGGGCCAGGGTGTGTAGGTGGGCGCGATGGGGAGTATTAATTGTGGCGTGGCCGTTGTGGCAGATAATACAGGAGTATTAGTGGGCTGTAACAACGGTGTCTGGGTAAAGAGAGGTCGGATGGTGGGAGTGGATGTAACGCTTGAGTTTCGCCTCAACAGGCCAAAGGTCAGAACTGAACCGACGACCACAATGAAAAGCACACCCGCCACACCTCCAATAACCCATGGAAGCCAGCCCGCGTTGTTTTTCACAGTCAGCTTGAAATTGGATGGCACCGAGATCAAAACGACTGTGGTGTTATCGTGCCCGCCGCGAGAATTTGCAAGTTCCACCAGCGAGCGGGAGGCTTCCTTCAAAGTGGGTTTCGAGCGGACAACCTCAAGGATCTCGTCGTCCCACACCAGATCGGTGAGGCCATCAGAGCACAACAACAAAACATCGTCGGGCAAAAGTTGCACGCCCTGGTTGCCCTCGTCACCTTGATTCTCGTCCTCATCGAACCATCTCAAACGAAAATCAGGCTCAGGCGGTTCCGGGGAACCAAGATAACGGCGGATGACATGCACATTCGGATGTTCGCGGGCGCGCTCAGGCGTGAGAATGCCTTTCTCAATTGCCTCCTGCACCCAGGTATGATCGGTCGACAATTGTTGGATGCGCCCGGCACGCATAAGATAGATGCGCGAATCACCCACAGTGGCGGTATGAAGTTTATCCCCGACGATCCACGCCAAAGCACAGGTTGAGCCCATGCCTTTCAAATCATCCTTCGAGGCGGAATGCGCGGCAATGGCATCACTGGCTTCGACGATTACATCTTCGATTGTACGGCGAATATGCCGCCCATCACTTTTCGCGGCAGCCTGCACAATGTGATTAACCGCCAGGTCAGCGGCCACTTCACCGCCGCGGTGTCCACCGATTCCATCTGCAAGCACAGCGAACAACACCGGCATTTTATTATTATCATCCAGCACGAACGAAGCCACTGCATAACGATCTTCATTGTTCTTACCCGTCATACCAGGATGAGAATGGGCTTCGACGTTGAGGTGGGAACGTACGGTGCGGATCATCCCGCACGCTCCTTAAGGAGGCGAGTGGAAATATGCGGGATCATCCCGCACCATTCCTTAATGGGGTGAGTGGAGGTGTGCGGGATCATGTTCAGGTTTGTTTCTTTGCGATGACCTTCGGTTCAACTGCGACGGGAGGTTGACTCAGATCAAAACGATATATTAGCTGCCCAAAGTGGATCCGGTCCCCATGCGCCAGGCGACGGCCCTCGCGCAGAACAGGTTCATAATTGACCCAGGTGCCTGCCACCGAGCCGTGGTCATAAATGATGAAGACTCCATCATCCGTCTGTTTGATACGGGCATGCAGCGGCGAAATGGACGCGTCGTCCAGCACGCGCTGAGATTGAACCGGGTCTGTGCCGAAGGTCATATCCTTTTCCGTGACAGGGATGGGCGAAACGCTGGCTGGCTCACCGCCA
>JAXIPJ010000082.1:0-2884 GCA_045402985.1 Anaerolineales bacterium | reverse complement strand
ACTGGCACTTGCCATGCAACGGGTGGAACTGGATCTATTGCTGACCGAAGTATTTCAGGAAATGAGCATACTGGCAGGCAATCGCGTACGCGTCCACTTGAACGAAATCGATCAGGTTTATGTGAATGGGGACCGCGACCGCCTCAAGCAGGTGCTTATCAATCTGGTTGCAAATGCCATCCAGTATACGCCACAGGGCGGCGATATTTTCCTGAGCCTTGAAACAATCAAGGAACAGGCACGCATCATTTGTCGGGACACTGGGCCGGGCATCCCACCTGAGGACCTGCCTCACATCTTTGAGCGCTTTTATCGCGCCGAGAAGTCACGTACGCGCGGAAAGACCACAAGCTTTGGCCTGGGTCTTTCCATCGCCAACTGGATCGTGGAACGTCATGGCGGTAGGATTGAAGTCAATTCACGCGAGGGGGCTGGGACGACGTTTGCTATATGGCTGCCGTTATGGTCTGGGTAGGGCAGCGTTATCCTGTTTTACGGGGAGATTCCCAATCGTCGATTCGCCTGCCGGCATAAGCCAGCACCATACTTCTGATACCACTCATCCAGCATGGCGCTGGAAGTAGCTCCGCTGCGCGCGTCCTCATAGATCGGTGCGCCGTAATAGACGTAACGCTTTGTCTCAGCGGCCCATGTCCCTTCACCGCGCGCGATGACTCCGATCCCGCCGTTATAGCCAGCCAATGTAAGCCTGGCATTTCCGCCCCCAGTTGCAAGAGATCGAGATAGGTAATTAAGACCCCGTAATGCGTTTGTATCTGGATTGTACGAGTTCTCGCCTCGGCGAAAGTGAAAAGGCATCACCTGGAACAATCCCATGGCTCCCGAACGGGAAACCGCCTGTGGGTCCCCACAGGATTCGATTTGCATAACAACAGCGGCCAGATTCGGGTCCAGTGATGCAGCGTTGGCCCATCGAACGAGATCATCTCCCCAGTATTGGACCTCGGGCGTGAAGATGGGCGAAAGTCCGCTTGAGGATGTTTTAGACTGGCTTACTAGCTGTGGCGAAGTGGGAGCGGTTAACCCCAAACTCGGATCAGACGAGCTAGGGTTGTTGATCATAAGCGCCGACGTTGAAATAGGCGAATTCAAAGCCAGCAAAGTTAAAAAGCCTGCGATCACAAGGACCGCAAACGGCGGCAAAAGATAAAAAGACAAACAGCCGCTGCCAGTTTCGGAGGCCTCGGCTGTTTGCCAGTCGTCCTGATTTTGGAAGCGAGCACGGGGCATGGTGGGTTCCTCTATTCTATCTGGGTAAGGGACCCGAGCTCGAAATGAGTTCGGTTTGAAATGTATTGTCGGGAACGCCCCGACAAATTTAAGTTAAGCGTCGTAAGAACGATCGGTACTTTGTGCGCTATGAGAAGAAACGGGGTGATAAGTTGGTTCCGGGCGTGTGAAGGATGTCTGTTGCACAGTAGGTTTGGGAGCCGGGCGGAACGTATTCTGGTTCTGATTTTGCATGGTATACGCCGGGCGATTCAAGCTGGAGGCAGAACGAATGATGGGTTGATTGGTGGCGGGGCGGTAGGTTTGCTGTTGAGTCTGGCGCGGGTAATTGTTGTGCGCGCGATCACTAGTGGTGAACAGCCGGTCACCTGCCAGCGAAAATGTTCCAATGATCAAGACACGGATCAACAGGATCATGGCGGCCACGAAGATGGGTACAACCTTGGTCATGGTGGCAGCACTGATCACTGCACCACCAGATTGACTTGCATGGTTGACGATGGCAACTGAAACTCCCCACCAAGTGAGCATGGCATTGAAGGCGGCCGCCAAAAGCCAGGCGCCAAAGAGATAATAAACTTCCTTGGGCTCATCGGCTCCCTGTTCGGGCGTGAAGATGCGGGCGATGCCAGCGAAGTCGATGCCACAGAAGGCGATTGCCAGGATGCTTGCCCAGCGGAAACTCCCGAATGACAGATCGCCAAGCACGTCCAACAATGCGAACTGCGTGGTGCTGAAGTTGAAGATCTCAAACGCCAGCAATGCGCCGATGATCATCATGCCCCATGCGGCACCGCGATTGAAACGACGTCCTCTCAGCAAGTCACGAAAGAGAGAGGAGAGTCCATCCCCTGCATTCCTACGGTAGCTATTCATTTCGACCTCCTTTGTATGGTTGGTAACAACTGAGGCCAATTATAGAACAGGTGTTCTATAATTGTCAAGACTACACAGGGAGGAAACTATGATTTTTGGATTGTAGGGATTTATCGTTTGCCGAAAAATTCCTTCATCGGCTTATAGTAAAAATCGTCCCAGCCTTGCCGATAGGATTCTGCCTGACCTTTTGGCATGTCGCTGTGGATGAATGTCAGCTTGGTTCCCTCATCGACTTCTTCGAGCAGGATCTCAATTCGTGAATCAGGCGCGTCGTAGGGGAATTCGGACGTCCGCCAGGCTTGAACGATGCGCTGATTTGGCGTCAGGTCCAGAGTGGTTCCGGAGATATATCCATCCCAGGCTGTGAATTTTCCGCCCACTGTGCCATCCACTTGTGCCGCGCTGCCCGTCATCGCCGTGTGACCTTCACTGTTGAGCCAGGCGTCATAAATTTCCGACGCTTTCGCGGGAATAATATCCGAGATCGTAAATCCGTTTTTCATCTATGCCAGCCTTCTTCTTTCACTAATATGCAAAGCATGCGCGATCTGCGCGGCAAGGCGCGCGTTGTTCAGCAGCAATGATAAATTTGCCCGCATCGATTTCGCATGGCTTAATTCGCTGATACGCTGAAGCAGGAACGGAGTTAACTTCTGCCCATGGATTCCCTTCTGCTTGGCCTCTTTTGACGCCTTCTCGATCATCGGTTCCATTTCGGACTTTGAAATTGCATCCGTTATCGGAACAGGATTCG
>JAXIPJ010000350.1:0-2294 GCA_045402985.1 Anaerolineales bacterium | reverse complement strand
ATGACGTCAAATCAATCCTCATCTGATAATGTTGGAAGTCGATTAAAACTGAAGCTGCATCCGGCGAATTTTCCCAACGCGGACACCATCGTGCGAGAGGGCCTTCTTTTGGCTCCTCGCTCGGAGGACGCAGTGGATATTATGCTTGTCAATCCACCCACCCCCGACGGCGAACTTTGGATCCGCACCCAGCACCGGGTCGGTCGCAGGACGCGTGAGAATATGGTGTGGCCGCAGGTTTCACTCGCGCAGATGGCAGCTTTGTTGCATCCCGTCTATAAGGTCAAAGTGGTGGACTGCAACGCTGAGCGCATGGGTTGGCCCGAATTTACAAAATTGCTCGATAAATATCAGCCCAAATATTATCTAACCCAGCTTACAGCGCCTACCTGCGAAAATGATATGTACGGATGTTTTCTAGCGCACGCGCGCGGCTCCACGACCATCGCTTTTGGAACGCACATTACACCCATCCCGGTGGAAACGATGCGTCCGTATCCCAGCCTGGACTTTGCATTGGTGGGTGAGCCCGACCTCACAATCCGCGATCTGTTGGATCATCTCGAGGGCAAAATTGACGAACGCTCGCCTGAGATCAAGAAAATCTTCGATAAGCATGACCCGATGTACAAGCCATCCTTCAATGAAGATGGCTCGCTGAATATGCACGGCATCAAAGGCATTGCCTGGCGTAAGGAAGGCCAGATCATTTTGAACTTCCCGCGCCCGTTCGTGGCTGATCTGGACGACATGCCGATCCCCATGCATGAATTGCTTCCCTTGCAGAAATATCGCATGCCGTACATCAAGGGACCTTTCACGTTCATGCTGACGAGTCGTGGTTGCCCTGCTGGTTGTACGTACTGCATCAAGCACGTGAGTTACCAGTACGCCACACGTCTTCGTTCACCGAAGCTGATCATCGAAGAAATGTGGTATTTGAAGAAGCTTGGCATCAATAACATCCACATGTATGCCGACCTGTTCACCGTCAACCGCGATCAAGTCATAGAGCTGTGCAAGCTGATGATCGAAGAGAAGATCAATATCCATTGGACGAGCAACAGCCGCGTCGACTTTGTGGACGAAGAAATGCTGACACTGATGGGGAAAGCTGGCTGCCGGTTGATCTCGTGGGGCATTGAGAGCGGCAATGAAGCGATCCTGAAGCATGCCAAAAAGGGTGCCGATCCCGCTAAGGCGGCACGCGCGCTGCGATGGGCGAAACAAGCTGGCATCATGAACTGGGGTTACTTCATTATAGGTCTGCCCGGAGAGACGGAAGAGACCATTCGTCAGACGATCGATTTCGCCAAGAAACTGCCTTTGGACATCGCCCTATTCCATGTTGCTGCGCCTTATCCTGGAACACCGTTCTTCTTTGAGGTCGTCAAGAATAAGTGGTTCCGCCCGGGTACTCGCTGGGAACAGGTTGATATGGATAAGGGAACAGTGTTGGATTATCCCAATATGCCTGCAGAGCGTTTGCTTTACTGGCAAAAGAAAGCATTCCGTGAATGGGCATTCCGCCCAGGCCCGGCATTTACCTATCTTAAAATGTTGATGTACGACTGGTCCACCTTGAAGACCGCCCTCAATGTTGGTTGGCAGCATGTTTTCTGGGCCAACTCGGATGAAGGCGCGCCGGTCGGTGGAGCTGGCTAGAAATTCGCACGACGAACTGGAGATCTGATTCTTGCGCCAGATCGTTGACAATCGTTGGTTTGCCCTCACTGATCTTCTCTTAGTGATCATGAGCGCAACAGCATGGGTATTGATCCCACGGCTCGGAATCTGGTTCAGCTTGATTGCATTCTTGCCATGGGTATTAAGATTTCTGGCGGGATATCTTCCTTTCCAGCGTACCCCATTTGATTGGCTGATCGCGATTTTCCTGGCTACTGCCTGGATTAGCTATTGGGCCGCCTACGATAAATCGGCTGCCGGGATCAAATTCATGCTGATTGTTGGCGCGGTCTTGCTCTATTATGCACTAAGTGCCCAACCGAAACAAAATCTCGTATTCGTGTCTTTTCTATCTTTTTGTTTCGCATCCGCCGTTTCGATCTACTTTTTTCTAACTTACGATTTCGTAGGGAGTCGAAGCAACGCCGTTATTTGGTGGATGATGCACAAACCAAAAGTGGATTGGCCCGCTCTTAATCATGGAAACACTTCTGGGCTACTTCTGATCAGCAGCGTATTTGCTCTGCACTGGCTGTGGGGACTGCGAAAAAAATCTGTCGGCACTGTTTCGATTTTGCTGAGATGCCTTCTCTTTTTGGGAGGCGGGC
>JAXIPJ010000003.1:0-24611 GCA_045402985.1 Anaerolineales bacterium | reverse complement strand
GGACTGCGCATCACCATCCTTGATCTGTGGCCCAAATTGATCGAACATTATCGGCAGGCTATCAATATCGAGTGGGTGGTTTACGCGCTGGTCTGCGGCTTCGCGATTTTTGTTGTGTTGCGAAATGCGTTGGGAGGTTAGGATGGCAACCCGAACTCTTCCCCTCTCAAAACGCGGTTTCAACTTTGAAACCACCATGTGGGTTTTCACACGCTTCACCGTGATCGCGATGTACGGTTTGATCCTCGCGGGTCTCATCGGCGCGTTGAGCCTCAGCGCGCAGACGGGCGCGAACTTCGGCGACATTTTGTACTGGGCATTCTTCCCAAACATGGCGGAAAATCCCCTCGGTCAGATTTGGATGACCATCCTTGCCAAGTTGATGGTCATTGCATTCGTGTTATCTGCCTGCGGACATGGTGTGCATGGCGTGCTTGAAATTTTGGATGATTATTTCACAAGCCCGTTTGCGCGGCGTTGGTCTCGCAATTTCATCATAACGTATGCAATCGTGGCAAATTTAATTGCAATCTATGTTATATGGACTAAATAAAAATTAACCGCTAAGAGCGCAAAGAACGCAAAGATTCTTAATTAGGTTTCTTAGCGACCTTCGCGGTGAAAAGATTTAGGAGCAATCTTTCATGGCAAATGTTCATCAATTTGAAGTGATCGTCGTTGGTGCGGGCGGCGCGGGGCTTATGGCCGGGCTGTATGCATCGCGCGGTGCAAAGACCGCCATCATCAGCAAAATGTATCCCACGCGTTCACACACGGGCGCGGCGCAGGGCGGCATCTCTGCCGCGCTGGGCAACTACGAGGAAGACAGACCCGAATGGCACATGTACGACACCGTCAAAGGGTCGGATTATTTGGGCGATCAGGATGTCATCGAATTTATGACCAATGAAGCGATCGACGCGGTGCTGGAGCTGGAACACATGGGACTTCCATTTGACCGAACTCCCGAAGGGCGCATCTCACAGCGACCGTTTGGCGGGCACACCAACAACGAAACGGGCAAACCCGTCCGCCGCGCCGCACACGCCGCAGACCGTACGGGTCACATGATTTTGCAAACGCTGTATCAACAATGCATCAAGAACAAGGTCACTTTCTTTGACGAATATCAAGTCCTTGATTTCATAATGACGGATGGAAAGGCCGCGGGCGTTGTAGCAGTTGAACTCGCCACTGGCGAACTGCACACCTTCCACGCGAAAGCTGTCATCTTCGCCACGGGCGGGTATGGGCGTATCTTTGAGGTCACGTCGAATGCATATGCTTATACCGGCGATGGCGTGTCCATTTTGCTGCGCAAGGGCATCCCGCTTGAAGATATGGAGTTCTTCCAATTCCACCCCACGGGTATTTATAAACTTGGAATTCTCATCACTGAAGGCGCGCGCGGTGAAGGCGCGGTGCTGATCAATGGCAACGGCGAACGCTTCATGCCGAAGTATGCGCCAACCGTGAAAGACCTTGCTTCGCGTGATGTCGTTTCACGCGCGATCTATACCGAGATCAAAGAAGGCCGCGGCATCAACGGCAAGAACTATGTCTATCTGGATATTCGTCCTGAGACGGTCAATAAATTTGCCGCAGAGGATGGACGTACCAACCCGGACGGTTCACCCTACACCATAACGGGGGAAGTGGTCCTACAAAAAATCCCGGACATTGTCGATTTCTGCCGCGTCTACCTGGGCGTTGACCCCGTGACTCAACTCATGCCGATCCAACCGACCGCGCATTATGCGATGGGTGGCATTCCTACGAATAAATTTGGTGAAGTTGTTATAGATGAGAAAAACACAACAGTACCCGGTTTGTTTGCGGCAGGCGAATGTGCCTGTGTATCCGTCCATGGCGCGAATCGTTTAGGAACGAATTCATTGCTTGATATCGTTGTCTTCGGTAAGCATGCAGGCTTGCGCGCGGCGGAGTATGCCAAGTCCACTGAGTACCCGAAAATGCCTCAGGACGCGGAAGCAGGCGCGATGTCCGCATTTGAGGCGCTGCGAAATGGGTCAGGGAAAGCCAATGCGTTCGATATATCCAATGAGATGAAGAACATTATGTTTTCGGAAGTGGGCATTTACCGGAATGGTTCAGCAATGGAATCAGCGATCGATAAGATCCTCGAACTGCAGGAAAAATACAAGCACGTCAAGGTGAGCGATACCGGGAAGATCTTTAATACCGAATTATTGAACGCCTGGGAACTTGGTAACATGCTCGACATTGCGGAAGTGGTTGCGATCAGCGCGATGAACCGAACGGAATCACGCGGCGGGCACTCACGCGAAGATTATCCCGAGCGGGATGACGAGAACTGGCTGAAACATACATTGATCTCGAAGAAAAATGGCAAGGTAGAAATTAGCTATAAGCCTGTTGTGATCACAAAACATCAGCCCAAGGCAAGGGTTTATTGAAAGAAACCCTAAAGGTTTTAAAAACCTTTAGGGTTTGGAGATTAGAGATTATGGAAGTTACAATTAAAATTTTCCGCTACAACCCCGAGAAAGATACGCGCGCGCATTACGAGACCTACAAAGTGGAAGCGGATGAGAACGACCGCGTGCTGGATGTGCTTGAAGAGATCAAGGGTCATACCGATGGTTCGCTGGCGTTCAGACGTTCCTGCGCGCATGGTGTGTGTGGTTCGGATGCGATGCGGATCAATGGTCGGAATCATCTGGCGTGCAAAACATTGGTGCGCGATGTGGGCGCGAATATTACTGTCGAGCCGCTACTGGGTCTGAAAGTTGCGAAAGATCTAATTGTGGATATGGAACCGTTCTTTGATAACTACAAAAAGATGCTCCCGTACTTTATCAATGATTCCCCGCTGCCCGCGGATGGGAAGGAACGTTTGCAATCTCCTGAACAACGCGCCCGCTTCGATGAATCCACGAAATGCATACTATGCGCGGCTTGCACCACCGCCTGCCCATCGTTCTGGGCAAGTGACGAGTATTATGGCCCTGCTGCGCTGGTGACCGCGCACCGCTTCATCTTTGACAGCCGCGATGAAGGTGCGGCGGAGCGCATGCAGATCATCACTGAAACGGATGGACTGGCGCGCTGTCACACCGTCTATAACTGCACGGATGCATGCCCACGCGATATCCACATCACAAAGGCGATCGGTGAGTTGAAAATGGCCGCGGTAACGGGAAAACTTGATTGAGAAGAAGAGACAAGAGAATTAGAGACTAGACAAGCCGTGTCTTTGAGGATGCGGCTTGTCGCTTTTATTCACAAGGGATAAGCAATGGCTGAAGAAATTGTTATCTTCGATATTGATGGTACGCTGGCAGACGTTTCTGAGCGTTTACATCATATCAAGAAAAAGCCCAAAGACTGGGATGCGTTTTTTAAAGGGATTCCTCAAGATAAGGCTATTCGATCTATGGTGAGACTGTGCAACATTCTATATGAATCTGGAATCAAGATTCTTCTGTGTACTGGACGAAGAGAGCAGGATCGAGCAGAAACAGTCAAGTGGCTGGCACAACAAGGAGTCAATTACCACGAGTTGATACTCCGGCCCAATGGTGACAGGCGAAGTGATGTGATTGTGAAACGTGAGATGCTGGCAGGTATAGACCGAAATAAAATCTTATTCGTCGTTGAAGATCGCAGCGGGGTGGTCGAGATGTGGCGGTCAGAAGGTCTTGTCTGTTTGCAATGCGCGCCGGGTGAGTTTTAGCTGAAACTACTACTGACAATCCATATCTCGAATATTGCTATAATCATCGGTATGAGAAAACGCTTTTTCATTCTTATTTTGGCAGCAATTCTGTTGACTGCCTGTGGGGCGGGAAGTGCCGAGAGCGGAATAGAAGTCCATCAAGTCAAGATGGGTGCAGCCGCGCAAGGCGAAAATCGCGCAGTCTATTTAGCGATGCACAATCATGGTTCAGAAACGGATCAACTGACCGGCGCATCTTCTGATGCTGCGGAGGTAGTGCAGCTTCAAAACGGCACCGAGGTTGTAGATGTGATACCAGTGTACGCAAACACAGAATTTGTATTTATACCAGACGGGTATCATGTGATGCTCATTGGTCTCAAACAAGAACTCCACATGGGAGATGAAATTGAAGTCGTTTTACAATTCCGAGATCACGAAGATCTGACAATAAGCGTTCCTGTCGGAGAAGCTACCGAACACGAACATTAGCACTAAAGGCTCGTTAGTCTTAAGAAAAAGTCCAGCCTAGTTGCTGGACTTTTTTGTTTGTTTCTTTTATCAAGCTTTGATGTTTGAACGTCTATTTAACTTGACCACGTATTTCGCCGCCGGGGAAATCACCGGGGCCTGTATTCGGTGGCGCCACGCCATCATTAGTGTGGACATTTACATAGGTATTACCACTCCCTATAGAGGCCAGCACAGCATCCAGGTCGGCCCAGCCGCATCCATTTCCAGGATCAGGTACTGTTATCGTCCCCTCTGCCAGAGTACCATCTATTCTGCCTCCACCCGGAGTGCCCATGAAGAGCGTAACGCCCACAGGCCCATTTACGCCCACGGCTCCACAGTGAATATGTGCGGCGAAAACATTCTCAATATTAGCCACATTCACTTTGTAGCTGAGCTGCGTCCCATCCTCGCTCAATTTGAAGGTGGCAACGCCTCTCGCATTCGTGTCGCGCGGCGGGACCTCTTCGCTTCCACTTAGCGGCGCAGCAAAATTCTGAGACGCCGCCGGACTCGCATAAGCCACACTAGCGATGACTAGCGCGGCCACCGCGATCAAAACTACTGGTAAAATCTTAATCTTTTTCATTTGTATTCACCTTTCTATTTGCAAATTTTCAGAAATGGATACAACGATGAAGATGGACCAAGCCTTTGTACACACTGTAACTTATGTTCACCTCCTTTGTCCTTGGTTAGGCTATCTGCCCAAGGTAATTCATTTACCAGAATACTACGCGTGTGTCAATTTTTCAACTCGTTGTAACCTTGTCTAATCTTATATTAATGAAGCTATGACGAGAGACTAGCGTCGAAAGATTTCGTAAACTGTGCCATCCGTAAGTGAGACCACAAACAGGTTTCCATTCGGTCCCGTTTCGATATCTGAGGCTACGCCAAAGTTTCGGCCTATGAGCAGGCCTTCACTCTCCGTAATCTCATGTTTGGCGAGGTTATCTGCCACTCTATCCTCCAGACGCGGGTCGTCAACCGCGATCTTTCTTCGATTACCAGTCAGGTTGAAATGGAACAAGTAACCTCCTTCCAGGATGGGCGTGGCAGCTCCCACGAACAGGTCGTTCTGAAACTGCGGCCCCAATGCCCGGCTGTTAACGAAGCTCATGCCACCAGGGGCCACCTCCCACTTCCAACTGAAGGCAGGGTCGCTATACTTTGCGCCGGGAAGCATGAACAAACGCGCCAAAGCATCTGCAGGAGTGTCGGCGATGTTGGTGGGCGGCCAGCGCAACTGCTGCAAAGTCTGAGCAGCGAACGTTGTTTCAATCTGCCTGTATTCCGCGATGCGGTTCACAGGACCTTCGATCTGGATCCAGCCTCCGTTTAGCCCCGGCTCCACACGATTAAGCTCACTGAAGGTGTCATCGCCATTTTCCTGGAGCCAGATACCACCAGAGACGGGATCAACTGTCAGGCCGAAGCTATTGCGGTGCCCGTAAGAGAAGATTTTCTGAATGTTTGCACCCACTTCGCCACCCATGGATGCACCAGCACCGAAGAATGGGTTGTCGGTTGGGGCAGTGCCATCTGTGTTAAGACGCAGGACCACACCTGTGAGATGCGCATTGTCTGGCTCAGGACCGCCAAACTGGTCGTCTGGCACCGTTGACCCGGAGCAGGTAGCTGTCGGTCCACAGGGAAGATTCTGCATTTGGCCGCGCCTTCCCACATCTCCAATAAAGATGTAGAGCTTACCGTCCAGCCCGAACGTGATCACGCCACCGTCATGGTTGCCGCGCGCGGGTTGACCTTCATCACCCTGACCTGGCGGCACCGGGCCGCTGTCATTTTGGAAAGAGCGTAACTTAATCAAATTATGATCGAAGGTAAGGGTATTTCCATCCCAGATGAAGCGGTCCACTCGATTGCCGAGCAAAGGCACAGCCAGCACATCACCTGAATCCGCGCCAAGCTCCGGAGTATCCGCACACTCTACCAGCGAAGGTGTGAAGGGATCAGCCGGGGTCGGAGCAATACAACTCCAGTAAAGGTAGACAAAGTGATTGGATGCAAAGCCGGGGTCGAGAGCGATGCCCAGCAGGCCGCGCTCTGAGAAGTTGTTGACCGCCAGATCCAGCGCGGTATGATCGACTGCTCCATCCAATACATGCTGGACTTTTCCGGTGTTCTTTTCCAGCACGAAGAATTCGTTCGAGCCAAGAAAGGCCAAACTAGTGGGGAGTTGCAGTCCGCCGACAACCGGCCGCACATCCAAACGGGGATCCAGCATTATCGGACCTGCGGACTGCGCGGTGACGAAACTGGTCGAAGTGGAACTCATAAGAAGGGAGAGGGCGATAACCAACGCGCCCGCTCTGATTAAGAAACCTTTTCCAGTCATTTCAATTTACTCCTTTCAATATTTATTTTTATTAGGGTCAACTACAATTGGCTGCTTTGAAAATCACGGCGGCTTGACCGTAGCCAATGTAATAAAGGGCCCGACGGAATGGCTGAAATTAGCGGTGGAGTGGGTGGAGATGAGGAGTCCGGTAGTCAATCGCCTACAGATTGTTACCAGACAGAAACCAAACCGAAGCAGTACCCTGCATGAGAGTACATCAAGCTTATTGACATTTACGCATCCTGTGAGATTATGGATTTATCCAGATAGTAGGGAAAGCCCTACCTTGTGTAATGAACGTTACTCGTTTTCTTTTTCTGGGTAGCTGAATATAATCTAGCGATAATGCCAAAGGATGTAATAATAAAATTAAAATTATTTATCGTTCTACTTCCAGTTACTGTCCTGATCGTTGCGTGCCAAACGACACCCAAATCGCCATTGGTTGCTGAACTGGGCGTTGAATTCACTTTAGCACCCGGTGGGACGGCTACGATCACAAATGCGGGTTTGACCATCAGTCTCATCTCCATATTAAGTGATGACCGTTGCCCCAGCGAAGTTGAATGTGCTGCAAGCGGACCAGTGCAGGTATCTTTGTCAGCTCAAAAGGATAATGGAACTACAGAAGATTTTGCCCTGCAGACATTTACAGATACGGAGGGCCGTTCGCCAGCCATGGAATTCGAAGGGATTACGGATCGAATCGTATATGAAGGATATTTGATACGGATCGTAGGCGTGCTGCCTTACCCTGAAACTCCCATAACATCTATCAAGCAAAATGATTATCAAGTGAGTTTCGTGGTGACAGAAAAGTAGAATAATTATAGATACATAGATGACAAATACAAAAATTAATGGTTCACTGGTTTCAGTCCAGTGGAGCGAGTGGGGATTGCCTTTCTCTTCCTAATCGCCATACTTATATCAACCCAAGAGAGCAGGTTGACAAGCGCGGTCTGTTGTTTTAATTGTATAATCGTCTACAATAATCCGCCGTATTAACGCAAGTTAGTTAGCCCTGTCAAGGCCTAAAATAGAATAACTGCCTTTGGATATTACATGTTTTCCAAGAATGGAAACATTTGGCTCACCATTGTGAGAAAAAGGGTAAAGGATTGATCATAATGTTAGAAAGAATCCGTTTTCGCCGCTGGTGGCAACCGCCTCGGCCTGTGAGCAATCGTCCCGAAGAGCGTCGCGTCACCTTTTTGGAACTTTTCTATGACCTGGTCTATGTGGTAATCATTGCCGAACTCTCCCACACGCTTGCAGGGGATATAACCCTAATCGGCATCGGCAGTTTTGTTTTCCTCTTTATCATTGTCTGGTGGGCATGGTTTAACGGTGCCATGTATCATGATCTTCATGGCAACAATGATATCCGAACGCGCATGTTCACCTTTTTGCAGATGTTCACTGTAGCCGCGATGGCTGTCTTTGCCCACAATGCAATAGGAACAGGCTCGGTGGGCTTTGCTGTCTCCTATGCAGCATTTCACTTGATCCTCACCTGGCTATGGTGGCGCACAGGCGTCCATGATCCGCTTCATCGCCCCCTCTCACGACCCTATTCCCAAACCTTTCTGATCACTTCCCTGCTCTTCCTCGTTTCGATTTTTACACCCGCACCGTGGCGATTCATATTGTGGTTGCTGTCCCTGTTGATAGACCTGGCGCTGTTATCCCTGCTTTGGATCAACGCAAACACTGCTATCCAGGAAGAAATAAACAGAATCGTGCTCATATCACCATCTGCTGTAGAACGTTTTGGATTGTTTACTATTATTGTTCTGGGTGAAGTGATTGTCGGCGTAGTAAGCGGGGTGGCAGGTCATCATCATTTGAGCTGGCTGGTCGGTGGCATCGCAGCTTTGGGCATGATGATTGCCATTGGACTCTGGTGGATCTACTTTGATTTTGTTGCTGGCCGCCTGCCCATCGCGCGAACGAGCCAGAGACTATGGTGGATCTATTTACATCTTCCTGTGGCAATGGGAATCACTGCCGTAGGAGCCAGCATACTAAATGTAGTTGAACATGCCGGCGAACCTTTGCCGGGGGTGGTGCGTTGGCTTTTGGTAGGAGCCATAGCTGTGGCGCTCGCGAGCATTGCCTTGATCATAAAAAGCCTTAGCCTCCCCGAAAACCAGCGTAGTCTCTACCAGACGGGATCTCGTGTGATGTTTGTGGCTGGCATCATCGTCGTTTTATCAGGCATAACACCGATTGGCACCATCCCTCTTCTCTTTGCTCTGATTGCCTTGCTATTGGCGCCCGTTGCCTATGGGATTCTGGTATGGATTAAGGTGTTCGATGCCAAGGAGATAGAAATTTAAACTGTCACGACTCGGTTTTCTGCCCAATTACCATACTCATATCAACCCAAGAGACCGATTCGTTGCTCTGATATCGCACTCAATGCCCACTGATTTTACAATGTCTGAGGTCTATACGGGATTGATGTTGCCGATGATCGCTGGATCCCTGCCGGATTTTCGCCCAACGTTCGAGCAATATCTGTCTGACTTGAAGAAAGATGCGGAAAAGAAATAAACCTTCAGCAAAAATAGACAAGCCGCGCGATGAGCGCGGCCTTTTCAATTAACGATTTTCCATGTATTTTTGCGAGCATAAATCCTTATCCCTTGACAGTTATAGTTATAACTGTTATATTCCAAACTATGGAAGACGAACTTCTTACTTCATGGATTTGTACAGCGCTAATGCGGATCGGGACGCGAATGGCAACGGGTTTCGACAAACATTTTGCTCAACTTGGGATCACGCAGGCGCAGTTTCGTGTATTACTGGCAGTCTGGCAAAAGAGTAGTGAAGACGGGATCACGCCGTCAGCATTGGCTGATTATTTGTTAATTGAGCGAGGAACGGTATCAATACTAACAAATCAGATGGTGGAACAGGGATGGCTGGCGCGCAGACCAGGAAAGAATCGACGGACATATTGGTTGGCGTTGACTGAGGCTGGCGGTCAGTTACTCCAAAAGGTCATCCCCCGCGCAATCACGCTGGCAGACCATACGTTGTCTGGCATCTCACAGGAGCAATTGCACCAAATGCGCACCAACCTGGAGCTAATCGAGACCAAACTGCGTGGATATACATCGCTTGATAAATAAGATATTTGACGCCTGATATTTAGGAGTGTTAGCCATGACTTATACACAACTTGTATACCTGCACCTGGCAACAGTATTGCCTGCATTTGCCATCGGTGCCTTTCAACTGCTTAGGCGCAAAGGCACCCCCACCCATAAACTTCTCGGAAAGATCTACATGGTGCTGATGTTGGCGACCGGACTGATCACGCTCGCAATGCCAGCGGAGGTGGGACCGCGTTTTCTGGGTCACTTTGGGTTTATCCATCTCTTCAGCTTTCTCGCGCTCTATAACGTTCCCGCCGCGTACTTTGCCGCGCGCCGCGGGGATATCAAAACACACCGCGCCAATATGATTGGACTTTATATCGGTGGAATCCTTATTGCAGGTTCATTTGCCTTTGCACCCGGCCGCATGTTGCATGAGTGGCTATTTGGGTAGACTATTGAATCAGTAATCCCCAATTTCCCAATGGAGGCACTTTCAAAGTTAGTGAGCAAACAGATCGTGTGCTGAACGCACCTGTTTTTTCCTTGACGAGGGCAACCCCACAGGTATATTCATAGCACAAATGAGCGAAGAATGCCGAAAGGATTTGATCCATGGAACTCCACGAAATTGCCTATTTCACAGATAACGTCAACCAAATGGCGGACTTCTACCGCGGACTGCTCGGCACGGAACCCGTCGCGCAGTCGGATGATATGGCGATTTTCATGTCTGGTGGAACGAAGATATTCATTCATCGCAACTATCCTCCCACTGAGGGTGACCTGCCACCGAAGGATCACATCGCTTTCGCGGTGGAAGATGTGGATTCTGCCTGCACTGCCTTGACCCAACAAGGATTGACTCTCGAAGTCCCGCCTAAGGATTATTATTGGGGACGATCCGCTTACCTGCGTGACCCGGATGGGCATCAGGTTGAAATAACGAAAGCGGAGGCACAATGAATCTTCGAGTCGTGGGTGCAGGTCTCCCGCGTACCGGCACAAGTTCGCTCGGGGTCGCACTCGAACGTCTGCTTGGCGGGCATATCCACCACATGAGTGTGCTCCCAGGTCATCCCTTCAACCTAGGTGCCGGCTGGGATCTCGCGCTGGCAGGTGGCACTCCTGACTGGAACGAGTTGTTCGACGGGTATGTCGCTGCCGTAGACTGGCCAGCCTCCATGTTCTGGCGCGAACTGAGTGGGGCCTATCAAGATGCACTAGTGTTGCTCTCGGTGCGATACTCCGCCGAGATATGGTGGCAAAGCGCCAATGAGACGTTTCTTCCCTTCGCGCGCATGGCTCTCGCGCCCAATTGGAATGAAGGCCGCGGCCTCTTGGATCTGCTGGAGCGCTTCACAGGGACAGAGGATTGGGACGACGCTGCAACGATGATGACGGCCTATGAGCGGCACAATGACGAGGTGAGAAAGACCGCTCCTCAACACCAGTTGCTGGAGTGGCATGCTGAAGAGGGATGGGCGCCAATTTGTCGCGCGCTCGGCCTGTCTGTGCCCGATCTTCCATTCCCCTGGACGAACCGCAGGAGCGAATGGGTCATCAGATGACCGGGCTCGTGCTGAGGTCGATCCACCTGCGACCCAATGGACATCAGGCGGAGATCACGAAAGGGGCGTAAACCAGTCGCTTGTCTACTTGTCACTTATTTACTTGTGTACCTGTTTACTTGTCTACTTTCCACTTCCCATCACTTCACTCACAAACAACGCATAAGACTCTGGGTCATTCCCCGCGAAATCCAAACACAGATGGTCCGCACCGACGCGTTCATACTCTCCAACGATGTCAATCAATTGTGATGGTGTGCCGACCAGCGCCATCCATGGTTCCAGGCTTTTTGGAAACAACCGCTCAATTTTTGTTTGCAACTCAGCCTGTGTAGGCGCACAGATGACCAGATCATAGGTCGTCTTTTCAATCGTGGATTCGTCCCTGCCAACTTCTTCGCAGTGACGTTTGAGCGTTTCTCTTTGCTTCACAAATTCTTCAGGCGGGCCCCACAAATTGCACGCATCTCCCAATTCGGCAATAATTCTCAGGGTAAGCTTCGGCCCCACTCCGCCAATCAGAATCGGCAGATGGGGCTTTTGCAATGGTTTGGGTTCGAGAATAACATCTTCGACGTGAAAGTATTCACCATAAAATGAAAAACGCGGATGTGTCCATAGCCCGAGGATGAGCTGCAGCGCCTCCTTCATTTGAGCGAGACGGATCGAAGCCTTTTCAACAAATTCAAAACCATAAGCCTGATATTCAGGTTTGAACCCTCCCGCGCCGAAGCCGAAATTCATCCGCCCACCGCTGATGTGATCGAGGCTGGCAGCCATGCGCGCCAGCAAAGCAGGGTTACGATATCCGACCGGGCTGACCATTGCTCCAAGCCGAATGCGACTCGTCACCGCCGCCAACGCAGGGAGGATGGTCCACGCGTCGAGGAACGGTTCCTCCTCCGATCCATGCACCGGTAGCTGGTAGAAGTGATCCATCACCCAGAACGAGTCGAACTCGTCTCTTTCTGCGCGTTGGATGTGGGCCTTAACATCTGCCCAAATATCACCCGTGCCATACGGGTAGACGAACGAAGTGTTGCGAAGTCCGAATTTCATAGGGGTAGTGCGGATTATAATATCTCCATGCCGCACGGATATAGATAATAATGTTTTTTGGATTCGATTTCTGCGAATATTTAGTCTGCATAATCGCTCACACTGAATTTGCTTCTTTTCTCTCCCATCTTTCATCCAAGAGTATAATCAAGCCACCATCCTCTCATTATCCAAAGGAGGTCCCCATTTCCTACAGACTGTCTATTATTCTCATCAGGACCTGTAATGGAAAGCCCACATATCCTCATATAACCTGGCAACATCGCGAAACCAGGTCCCAATTCATCTTATTCAATTAAAGAACTTTGAAGGGAGAGAAAAATGCAAATCGAACAAACTCGTTGGAGCCAAAGCGAGGACTGGATACCAGCGCCTCCCGGCAAGTTGGGGGCCAAAGCGCAATTGGTATTGCTCTTTGGCAGTCCGGCTTGTCTTAAGCAAGCTGCATGGCAGGACGATATCCGAAGTGCTTATCCAAACGCGCATAGGCTTGGATGCTCCACGGCCGGAGAGATCTATGGCACAGAAGTCACCGATGAAACCCTGGTTGCCACCGCCATTGCTTTTGAGCATACGCGCCTGCAAGGGGTAAGTCTCAAAATTAGCGATGTAAGTGATAGTTATCAAGCGGGAGAACGACTTGCAAATTCCTTACCGCGCGAGTCACTTGTTCACGTGCTGGTTATTTCCGATGGACAAAACGTGAATGGGAGTGAGTTGGTGGCTGGCCTGACACAACACTTACCACCGGGTGTCACCTTAACGGGTGGTCTGGCTGGCGATGGTGACCGGTTTCAGGAAACATTGGTTCTATGGGATGGGCCGCCCGAGCCAAATATCATTGCAGTCATTGGCTTGTATGGTGACCGGATAAAGGTAGGTTTTGGCTCACTAGGAGGTTGGGATGCTTTTGGGCCCGAACGATTGGTCACCCGCTCAGCGAGCAACATTTTGTACGAACTTGACGAGCAGCCAGCTTTAGGCCTATACAAAAAATATCTGGGGGAATATGCCAAGGATCTACCGGCCAGCGGTTTGCTGTTTCCACTGAGTCTGAAGACCGCGGCAGGTGAAAGCGTTGTGCGCACCATTCTAGGCATCAACGAGGCTGAACACAGCCTGACATTTGCTGGTGATATGCCTCAAGGCGGGCACGTACGATTAATGAAAGCAAACTTTGATCGGCTAATTGATGGAGCAGTTGGTGCAGCACAAACCAGCTATGAGGCTATCGGGAATACTTCACCTGAATTGGCATTGCTGATCAGTTGCGTAGGCCGAAAATTGGTTCTCAAGCAACGTATTGAAGAGGAAGTGGAAGGGGTACGGGATGTTCTAGGGCAAGAAACCGTTCTTGCTGGTTTTTATTCCTATGGAGAAATTTCTCCATTCAATCCCTCCGCCAAGTGCGAGCTGCACAACCAAACGATGACAATTACCACCTTGTCGGAGTTGTAATGAACGAGTTACACAGCCTGCTAAAACGGCAAATACGGCGTTTTACAGGAGAGACTGAGTCACTTCCACACGAGCAGGCTAATCTCTTCCAAGCGATCAATGATGCTTATCTGCAATTTGATGTGGATCGCAGGATGCTTGAACACAGCCTGGAGTTGACCTCACAAGAGCTACTTGAGGCGAATGCCGAGTTAAGTAGCAGAAACACCGACCTTGAAATGCGCGTAGAGGCGCGCACAGAAGAGTTGAGTAGTAGCGAAGCGCGCTTTCGCGGGTTGTTCGAGCATGCACCGGTCTCAATTTGGGAGGAGGATTTCTCCGCGGTGCGGCAGTATATTGAGGATCTACGCGCGGCAGGGATCGTGGATTTTTCCGCCTATTTCGATGCACATCCCGAAGCTGTGGCAGAGAGTGCCGCGCGCGTAAAAATTGTGGATGTAAATCTCGCCACACTCGAAATGTACCAGGCCGAGAGCAAGGAACAACTGCTGGCGGATCTGTCAAAAGTCCTGGGTCCTGAATCGCTGGTTCCATTTAAGGAGGAATTACTTGCACTCGCGAGCGGCGAAACGTCTTACGAGAACGAAACTGTCAATTACACCCTGCGCGGCGAGAGGCGTATCGTATTTGTCCGACTGACTGTCGCGCCTGGCAGCGAGCAGACATGGGTCCAGGTTTTTGTCGGCATCAGTGATATCACTGAACGCAGGCAGGCTGAAGCCGCTCTGGCTGGCGAACGCGATCTTCTGCAGGCCCTGATGGATAATATTCCAGATACCATTTATTTCAAAGATACAGTCTCGCGCTTTATACGCATTAACCGCGCCCAGGTAAACGTGCTGGGCGTCGCCGCAGCAGAGGAGGCAATCGGCAAAACGGACTCCGACTTTTTTCAAAATGCAGCACTGGTGCAAAGCTTCCAAGATGAGGAACAACGCATCATTGAAACGGGCGAACCGCTGATCAACCGTATCGAATTTAATCCAACGCCGGAGGGAAAGCCGCGCTGGTTCTCAGCCACCAAGATGCCAATCAAGGATCCTGACGGCCATGTGATCGGGATCGTAGGCATCTCGCACAACATCACTGAGCGCAGGCAGGCTGAGGCTGCCCTAGCTGCCGAACGCGATCTGCTACAGGCCCTGATGGATAACATCCCGGACCTGATCTATTTCAAGGATACTTCCTCCCGCTTTACTCGCATCAACCGCGCCCAAGCCGGTCTCCTAGGCATTGGAACGCCAGAGGAGGCAATCGGCAAAACCGATCTCGATTTTCAAGATCCGGAACTCGCCCGGGGTTTCTATGAGGAAGAGCAACGCTTAGTTCAAACCGGTGAAGCACTGATCAACCGCATCGAATTCAACCCGTCCCCGGATGGACAATCGCGCTGGCTCTCAACGACCAAAGTGCCAATCAAAGATACCGAGGGGCGCGTGATCGGGATAGTTGGTGTCTCGCGCGATATCACTGAGCGCAAGCAAGCCGAAGAAGCCTTGAGCCAGAGCGAGGAGCGATTCAGACTCATGGCTTGGGCAACACAAGATGCTGTATGGGATTGGGATCTGCAGATGAATCAAATTTGGTGGGGCGAGGGGCTTCATAAGATCTTTCGTTATTCATCCGATACAACCCAGACCAATCCTGAATGGCGCCTCGATCACATTCACCCGGAGGATAGGGCCAAAGTGGATCGCGCCGTTAATCGGGCTCTGGAAGGCGGCATGGAATTCTGGTCGAAAGAGTATCGCTTTCAACGGTTAGATGGAACCTACGCCGATATTATGGATCGTGGTTACATCCTCCGTGATGATACTGGCAAGCCATATCGTATGATCGGCGCAATGATGGATATCACCGACCGTAAGCAGGCAGAACAAGCCTTGCTGGTGAGTGAGGCACGTTACCGGCAGATCGTGGAAACTGCTGGTGACATCATTTATGGCGTCAATCTACGTGGACTTTTGACCTATGTCAACCCGACTGCTCTGCGCACTATGGGTTACAAGTCTGAAGAGGAAATTTTGGATCGGCAATATTTGGAATTTGTGCACCCAGCCTGGAGGGAACGCGTAAAATACGCTTACAACCGGCAGTTTGTAGAAAAGACGTTGAACACTTACCAGGAGTTTTTGGCCCTCACTGGTGAAAGGAGGGAAATCTGGCTCGGGCAGACCGTGCAGATTGTGATGGAAAATGACCGCGTGATTGGCTTTCAGGCGGTAGCCCGAGACATCACCGCCCAGAAGGAGGCAGAGGCGGCCAAAGATGAAGCCAACAGGAAAATGGGGCAATTACTGACTGAACTTCAACAGCGCAACCGGGAGTCTGCCCTGCTAAATGAATTGAGTCACCTGCTTCAAGCCTGCCAGACCGCGGAGGAAGCCTATGGAAATATCGCGAACCTGGCAAACCAATTGTTCCCGCACACCGCGGGCGCTCTTTACCTGCTCAATGCAACACGCACTCAAGTCAGCACTATTGCCACGTGGGGGGAACTTCCATCTACCAGGCAAATGTTCGCGCCAAGTGACTGCAGAGGCCTGCGCCGCAGCCCGACCCGGCCATTAAATGAGGATCAACGTGGATCTTGCTGCTTGCACTCTGCTCAACCTCCAGCCATTGCCTACTGTCTGCCAATTCACGTGCAGGGAGAAATCCTCGGTATTTTTCATTTGCAATCCACATCCGAGGAAAATCTAACCGAGAATAAACGCCAACTGGCCTATACTGTCATCGAACAGTCCGAGCTGGCCCTCTCCAATTTGAAACTGCGCGAGGCATTGCGCGAGCAATCTATCCGCGATCCGCTGACCGGGTTGTACAACCGCCGCTACATGGAGGAAGCACTGAAACAGCAGCTAAGCCGCGTCACGCGCCAACTCCACCCACTGGGATTGATCATGATTGACATTGACCACTTCAAAAACTTTAACGATACACATGGTCATGCGGCTGGCGACGCGCTCCTGCGCGAACTTGGCCGGCTGTTGGAGAGTCATATCCGCGGTGGAGACGTGGCCTGCCGCTACGGCGGCGAAGAGTTCCTGTTGATCATGCCAGACGCGTCGCTGGAAGCGGCACACCAACGCGCAAAGCAACTCCAGCAGGAGGCAAAACGACTGCGTGTGCAGGATGCCGGTCTATCTCTGGATGGCATCACACTCTCGCTGGGAGTTGCCATCTACCCTGAACATGGCCGCAGCAAAGATACCGTCCTGCGCGCCGCGGATGCCGCCCTCTATCGCGCCAAAGAGGAAGGCCGCGACCGCGTGGTGGTGGCAGAAAGAGCGTATTGAATTTTGACTACGATATCTTCGCCCACCAGTCGCTTATGGAACATTTTGCAGAAATGAATTTTTGACATCTTTCTTCTTTCATCTTTCCTCACAAGAGTATAATCAAGCCATTGTCCTCACTATCCAAAGGAGGTATCCCATGCCATTCAATCTCATCTACTACTCACAACAAGATCCGCAATGGAAAGGCGACAGGCTTGGTTTCGGCAAACAGGAGTCGGACACCATCGGCTATATCGGCTGCGCGCTCACCAGCGTATCCATGATGCTGAGCGGGCATGGATATACTGAAACGCCCAAAAGCCTCAACAAGAAACTGCAAAGCATAGATGGTTTCGCGGGCGCGGGCATTCGCTGGCACACCGTCAGCCAGCTTTATCCGCAAGTGCGCATCAAATCCATCATTGCGTGTGGTGACACTCCCGCGCCCCTTGCTCAAATTGATGCAGCCATCGCCGCCGGTCAGCCCGCCATCGTGCAGGTGGATAGTACTCCCGCATCTGGCATACTCACGCATTACGTCGTGTTGTATGCGCGCAAAGGTGACGACTATCTCATGCTCGACCCGTGGCCATATCAACCGGACGTCACAAAAGAAACTTACTTGATGCCTCGTGACAGCCAGGGCAACCCGCTCCAGCGCTCGATCTTGCAAGTTGTGCTATTCGAAAACATTAATGCGGATGGGACCATTTCGCGGCCCGGATCCACAGTGACGACGACTCCCACCACCCCAGGCACGCAACCCCCTGCGGGGACGACGCCGACTGGGCCGACAACTGCTCCCGTTTCGCAGACAGGTCCGCAAGCACGCGTCAAAGCAGACGTCACGTGGGGACTCAACATCCGCAGCAGTGAAGATACATCCAGCAAAGCCAATATTGTAGGTACCGCGTCAGCAGGTGCGTTGCTGAGCATTATCGAACCTGGAGGCACGTCCAAGATCGGTGGGATCAACCAGTGGGTGCGCGTCCGCACGCCGAACGGCAAGGAAGGTCTGGCCGCGGCCTGGTATCTGGAAAAAGTTCCAGGCGCAACACCCGTTCCTGAAACGGAATCCGCTACAAGTCCAGTTAATGAAGCGCCCACCAACGAGACTTCTCCGTCTTCAACTGAATCAACCCCGGCAGCTGAGGCCACTCCGCAAAAGTCGAAGCTGGTGGTGAAGGTCAAAAAGAATGGATTGCGTGTTTATGAGTCAAGCGCCGGGAAGGGCAAAGTTTTATTCACTGAGAAGACGGGCGCGAAACTTGTTGTCGTGGAGGAGGCAGGCAAAGCGGTGGCCAAGATCGGCACGGCTGGAAAATGGCTGAACGTGAAATCAACAAACAACAAGCGCGGCTTCGTGGATGCGGGTTCTGTAAAAGTGGCGTGAGTCCAATTATAAAAACCTGCAACAAGATTGAGCAAGGCGTGCTAAAATTTGCAATATAACTGTGCATTGAATCGAGGAGAAGATTATGAACAGTGATTTGAATATCACCTCTGAACAAAGGCAGGCAGATGTGCCCGTAACGGTTTTCCGTCTGCGCGGCTGGCTGGACGCGCAAAGCGAGGAACAATTGCTGGAGGACGCGCGTATCGCATATGACGGAGGCGCGCGGTATCTTTTGCTTGATATGAGCGATCTCGATACACTTACCAGCGCGGGAATGCGTGCGATCCAAAAGGTGTATCAGATTTTCACGCCCAAGGAGGACCAGTTCAAGATCGCACACTTGAAGTTATGCAATGCCCCTCCGCAAATTTATAATGTGCTGGGCATCACGGGCTTCCTGCATAATATTCCCATGTACGCGAGTCTGGACGACGCGCTCGAATCGTTTGGTAAGGAATAAGCACTGTTTCCTGCTCAGAGCGCCCATCCTTTGCGGAGCATCCCTTGGGACAGCGCTCACTTCGCGACCTTTGTTCTTTGATCTCTTTCAACCGGGATTTTTTAAACGCAAAGGAGCGAAAGCGCGAAGAAAATTAAGCCTCTGCTTATACGCCGCTAAGGCTCGTCCTGAGTGTATCGAATGAACGGGTGCTTGAACAGAATGATATAGGCTCTTCGGTAAAACGAGGGGCCTTTTGGTTTAATCCATTCGTTCAAACCTTTAGGCTCAAGCCGCCGTTCCCGGCGGCGTCTCAAGCATGGTTCTTGCACCGCCCCCTTCGGGGATGCTCCGCGAAGGACGGCGCAAGGAGCATATATGGCAACATGTAAGACTCTGTTAATATCATAAGCATGGAGCGGGGTCACTCTTTCGATTATTATTGGAGTGTAATGGAAACCAAAACCATTCTGGTCGTTGAAGATGAAGCCAGCATTGCAGAGGTGGTGAGCCTGTATCTCAAGCGCGCGGGATATTATGTTCAGATCGCGTCGGATGGCAGGAAGGCGATGAATGTCTTCGAGAGACAATCCCCTGACCTTGTGATCCTTGACCTGATGTTGCCCGAAGTGGACGGTCTCGCGCTGACTCGCTGGCTGCGTGACCGCTCCGATGTGCCGATCATCATGCTGACTGCGCGCCGCGATGAGATCGATCGCATTGCCGGTCTTGAAATGGGCGCGGATGATTACGTGGTCAAGCCGTTTAGCCCGCAGGAATTGGTGAGCCGCGTGCGGGCGGTGCTGCGACGCCTCGGGCGGGAACTGGGAGAAGCTGAGTCTGAGCGTTCACTATCCTTTGACGGATTGATCATCGACCCGCTCAGCCGGGCCGTGACAGTCAAAGATACATCCGTGGATCTGACGGCGAAAGAGTTTGACATGCTTTTTCTTCTGGCGCGTCATCCGAAACAGGTCTTCACACGCGAACAATTACTCGAACGGATCTGGGGCGGCGCGGCTTATATTGACCCCGGCACAGTCACCGTCCATGTGCGCAGATTGCGCGAAAAGATCGAAGACGACCCATCCAAACCCATGCGATTGTTAACCGTTTGGGGTGTTGGTTATAAGTTTGAACCATGAAATATTTTTTAAACACAAAGGACACGAAGCAAAAACCTTTAACACCCAATGAATCTCCTTTGTGTCACTTTGTGACCTTCGTGTTTGGTTATTTCTTATGAAAACAACTCTCTCCCGCACACCCATGCCTGCCCGCCTTGTATTTGGCATCCTTCTTATCCTTGCCATTTCGCTGGCTTTATTTAGATTGCTCATGTCGCCACCCATGAACGAGCTTGGCTTGATGGCTTTGTTTTTAGGCATCACCGCATTCGTCTCTGCGCTGGCAGGCTATGTGGCCTATCGTTTTGGGTGGATAAATTTGTCGCCAACACTGCGCTGGACGCTGCTCGGTGGATATGCGCTCGCGAGCCTCCTCACATTTTTTAACGTGTGGTTTTCTGCGCAACTGATGTTCGCAAGCGAACACGACCTTTTGCTGGCGATCGTTTTGCTTGTGTTTGCAGGTGGCATGGCGATGGTGCTTGGCTATTTTCTTTCCAGTACCGTTACCGAGCGAATCCATTTGTTGCAGGGCGCGGCAGAACGGCTTGCAAAAGGAGATTTGAAAACGCGCGTCCCGGTGCAGGGGCGTGATGAAGTTGCTGCGCTCGCCATAACCTTCAACCAGATGGCGGAACAACTGCAAACTGCAGATCAAAAACAGCGTGAGCTCGAAAACATGCGCCGTGATCTGATCGCATGGGTCAGCCATGATCTGCAGACTCCGCTCACATCCATGCGCGCCATTCTCGAAGCGTTATCAGATGGAGTTGTGGATGAGCCAGAAATGGTGAACCGCTATCTCAACACGGCGCAACGCGATATACGTTCGCTTTCTGCCCTGATCGATGACCTTTTTCAAATGGCGCAACTGGATACAGGCGGCTTCCCACTCAACCGCGCGCCCGCATCGCTTAACGATCTCATTTCAGATACGCTCGAAAGTTTTTCAGAACTTGCATATCGTGAAAGCATCACACTTGAAGGCCGCGTGGAGCCCAATGTCGATCCCGTTTTTATAGATACGCAGGCGATTGGCCGCGTCCTGAATAATTTGATCAGCAACGCTCTGCGGCACACTTCCGCTGGAGGCAGGATCCACGTCTCTGCGCGGCGAACAGACAATGGCGTGGAAGCGATCGTGAGCGACACTGGTGAAGGCATTCGTGCTGAAGACATCCCGCACATCTTCGAAAGTTTCTATCGCGGCGAGAAATCGCGCAACCGCGATACGGGCGGCGCGGGTCTGGGCCTTGCAATTGCGCGCGGCATCGTGCGCGCGCATGGCGGCGACATCCGTGTGGAAAGCGAATCGCCGAAGGGCACACGTTTCATTTTTCATCTTCCCTAGGTTCCTTAACAAACTTCTCAGCCTGCCGTAATCCTTTCGTAAGGAAGATTGCTTAGAATGGAACCATCAAGGAGCCAGACAATGCAACGCTTCATCTTTGGATTGCTCACTTTCATTCTTTTTGGATGCAATATGAGACAAGACATAACTCAACAACAAGTGGACCCTGCAATGCCCATCACCGCTTCTCTACCGGACCTGGGACCTGCTCCCGAACTAACAAATGATAGCTGGCTAAATGTGGACTCACCGCTTCGTCTCGCGGATTTGCGCGGCAAGGTCGTCATCGTCGAAATGTGGACATTTGGCTGCATCAACTGTCAGCATGTGATGCCCGCCCTGAAGGAATGGCACAGCAAATACAAGGATGCCGGACTCGTCATCATCGGTAATCATTTTCCCGAGTTCTCCTACGAAGCAGATCTGGCGAATTTGAAAGATGCAATTGCCCGCAACGATATTCAATATGCTGTGGCGCAGGATAACGATGGCACAACATGGCAGGCTTATAAGAATCATTACTGGCCCGCATTATATTTGATCGATAAGCAGGGTCATATCCGTTACGTGAACATCGGTGAAGGAAGATACAAAGAGACCGAAGAGAATATCAAGGCATTGTTGGAAGAAACGTATTAATTAGATGCCATCACGCTGCCCGCGCCAGTGCCGCAGGCACAGGTGAGTGGAGAGCAACGCAGACGAAGCGCTGATGATAAAGCAATCTCCAACTATTCGAGGAGATTGCTCACCTGCACTGCACCGAACGCAGTGCGGCGCAAGTGTCGTCGCAAGGACCGCTCCTCGCAACGACATCTAAATAAGGAAAAATCATGAACACAAAATTCAAATCAGTCCCTGTCAAATCATCCGAGATCACGCCGTATTCGCAATATCTTTCACGCCGCGACTTTCTCAAAGCCGCGGGCATCGTGACAGGTTCCGCGCTGTTAGCGGCGTGCGCACCAAATGCAACGGAGTCCGCTGTCCCTGAGAGTGAAGCGACAGTTGTCCCCACGTCCAACCAGACAGATGAGCTGGGTGATCCGGTCAATTCATTCGATGACATCACCCATTACAATAACTATTATGAGTTCAGCACGAACAAGGAAGCTGTATTTCCGCTGTCGCAGGACTTCACAACCAGCCCGTGGGCAGTTGAAGTGTATGGTCTTGTCAATAAGCCGAAGACCTATGCAATTGAAGATTTGCTAAGCAAATTCACACAGGAGGAACGCATCTATCGCCTGCGATGCGTTGAAGCGTGGAGCATGGTCATTCCATGGACTGGCTTTCCCCTTGCCAGCCTCTTAAAGGAAGTGCAACCGACGTCGAACGCAGAATATGTCCGCTTTGAAACCGTGTACCGCCCCGAAGAAATGAAGGGACAGGGAAGCGCGTTTTATCCGTGGCCTTATCAGGAAGGCCTGCGAATTGATGAGGCCATGAACGATCTCACCATCCTTGCCACAGGCTTGTATGGACTGCCCATGCCCAACTCGAACGGCGCACCGATCAGGCTCGTCGTACCCTGGAAGTATGGCTTCAAATCCATCAAGTCCATCGTGAAAATAGAATTAACCGACGAACGGCCAAATACACTCTGGAACACAGTAGGCCCAAGCGAGTATGGCTTCTATTCCAACGTCAACCCCGATCGCCCACATCCGCGCTGGTCGCAGGCGTCAGAACGCCGCATCGGTGAACTAAGCCGCCGCCCAACATTGCCATTCAACGGATATGCCGAGCAGGTTGCTGATCTGTATGCGGACATGGATTTGAATTTGTATTATTAGATCCAAGCTCAAGCCGCCGTCCCTTGCGACACTTGCGCCGCACTGCGTTCGGTGCAGTGCAGGTGAGCATCCTGTGGACGGCGGCGAATTTCAATCTGAGCGATCAATACTTAGGAAATGAAAAACCTCTTCAAACGCTATACTCCTCTCCAGATTGCCATGCACATTTATGCATGGTCTGCCCTTGTTCATATTCTTTTTGATTTCATAACGGGAAATATTTCCGCCAACCCAATCCAGGAATTGGAACAGCGCACGGGCAGGCATGCCATTACATTGCTTGTCCTATCCCTGGCATGTACACCGCTGAACACGATCTTCAGGTGGAGTGAACTGCTCAAACGCCGCCGCGCGCTGGGTCTTTACGCGTTCATGTATGTCACCATCCACCTGCTCATCTTCATCAACCTTGACTACGGTTTCGCCTGGAGTCTCATCACTCAAACCATATTGGAAAAGCCCTACGTGATCTACGGGCTGATCGCCTTCCTTCTTCTGATTCCTCTTGCAATGACTTCCTTTGATATTTGGAAAAAGCGACTCGGCAAAAACTGGAAGCGGCTGCACTACATCATCTATCTGATCGCCCCGCTGGCGATATATCATTATATACTCGGCAAAAAAGGCGACCTGTTCCAATTGCAGGGTGACATTATCCGTCCTTTGATCTATGGGCTGATCGTCATCATCTTTTTGATCATGCGCATCCCGCAAGTTCGTAAAGGCATCACTTCATTGCGGGACCGGGTCATCTATCTGGTTCGAAGGCGTAGAACACAAACAGAAGTTAACATACCCTAATCACTTGCCCCTCTCCTAAAAATGTTTAAGGGCGGACAGGCAAATGAGATTTTAACGCCAAGACGCGAAGGCGCAAAGTTTTTTGAGAATTTCTTAGCGTCTTGGCGCCTTCGCGTTAAGAACCTTTGGTTGAGGCTTTACCCTGTCCGCCCCTGAACGCAAAAAGGGAGAGGGGAATTTGTTTAAAATATCCCTTTGAGGAACAATAGTAATCCGACGATTGCAAGCGGGATGCCAACGATGGCGCCGACGATCGTCAGACTGATTAGCACGCCAACGATGATCAGGACGATGCCGAGGATCATTGCCACTAGTCTACCCGTCAGTTCGACGATGACTGCCAGCAATTTCCAGATGGCCGCGAAGGGCCAGAGATACCAGGGGATTTGTTTTGAATGTGTTGTCATTTTTTAATCTCCAAAAAATTATTTCGTCCTGAGCACAGAACTGAGCGCTCTTCGCAAATTTCGTAGACGATGGGCGCTTCGCTCAGCGCGATAGTCTTGTGAATTAACATACGCACATTCGGTACAAAAGTAGCAAACGGCCAGTTTTTCGGGCATGTTATAATGCCATTTATGCCTCCCAGAAAGAATATAATTGAGCCAGCTCCTGAACCGGTCCTTGAACCTGCCTATAGTGATGAA
>JAXIPJ010000436.1:0-3463 GCA_045402985.1 Anaerolineales bacterium | reverse complement strand
TGGGTCACATCCGCGAGACGGGCAATGAGTCTTTTTGCTTCGCCTTGTCTGGAGCCGGTGAGCCAATCCATGAGTCTATTTTACTTTGAAGTGGATGAGATTTGAAAGAAAATTGAACGGAAAATCTCTGTTATAATTTTTAATTGCAGAGAGGAAAGCACATCGCCGGGGAGCACCCGGTGTTATTTTGCCTGTACCTTGCCAACATCCTATTGGGAGCAACGATGAAGAAAGAACAACAACTAGATTTGTATTACCAGATGGTGCTGATCCGCCGGGTTGAAGAGCGTGGCGCGGAGCTGTATCAGGCTGGGAAGATTGGCGGCTTCATGCACCTTTATATTGGGCAGGAAGCCGTTAGTACAGGCCTGATCGCGGCGCGCGAACCGCGTGACCGTGTGATCACAGCCTATCGCGACCATGGTGTGGCGTTGAACTGCGGCATTTCAGTGAATGAAGTGATGGCAGAACTTCTTGGCAAAGCTACAGGCATGTCCAAGGGGAAGGGTGGCTCGATGCATATGGCCAGCGTGGAGAAAAACTTTTGGGGCGGACACGCAATCGTCGGCGGACATTTGCCGATCGCGGCTGGGCTTGCCACCGGAGATCAATACGCGAAGAACGATAATGTGACCATCTGCATGTTCGGTGACGGCGCAACAAATATTGGATACTTCCATGAGGCATTGAATCTTGCCAAGACATGGAAATTGCGCATATTGTGGGTCTGTGAGAATAATGTTTATGGCATGGGCACATCTGTGGAACGCGCTTCGGCCGTAAAGGAAATCCGCCAAAAAGCGGAAGGGTATGAAATGAAAAACTCGCGCATCGGCGGGATGGATGTGATGGAAGTCTACGAAGCTGCAAAAGCAGCAATCGATTACGTGCGCGAGAATAGCGATCCCTATTTTCTCGAAGTGGATACCTATCGCTTCCGTGGTCATTCAATGGGTGACCCTGAACGTTATCGCAAGCAGGAGGAAGTTAAGAAATGGCAGGAAAACGACCCGATCGGAATCTTCCGCAAACATTTGATCGAAAAGAAAGCCGCCAGCACCAAGGCACTGGATGAGATCGAAGCGCGCGTAGAGGAGGAAGTGAACAAGGCCGTGGAGTTTGCAGAAACGAGCCCCGAGCCGACGATGGAAGATCTGTTCAAGGATATTTACGCGGATAATTGAACACAAAGGCTCTTTCTTTTTTCTTCGTGGCCGTTGTGACCTTCGTGTTTAAAAAGGATTTTATATGGCAAAAATTACAATGCGCGAGGCGATCTCGCAAGCACTTATGGAAGAAATGGACCGCGATCCCGCTGTCTTTATCATCGGCGAGGAAGTGGGCGTCTGGGGCGGCACCTACGCAGTGACCAAGGGTTTCTATGATAAATATGGACCCGACCGCATCAAAGACACGCCGATCGCTGAGAACGCGATCATCGGTGCGGCGATCGGTGCGGCGATGGTTGGGCAGCGTCCCATTGCAGAGTTGATGACCATCAACTTTGCATTCTCCGCAATGGACTACATTGTCAATCAGGCCCCGAAACTTCATTATATGTTTGGTGGACAGTTCAAAGTGCCCATGGTGATCCGCGCGGTCGGCGGTGGCGGGCGTCAACTCGGCGCGACTCATTCACAGACTCCTGACGCGATCTTTGCGCACTTCCCCGGTTTGAAGGTTGTCTCGCCTGGGACACCGGAAGACGCAAAAGGATTGCTCAAGTCCGCCATTCGGTCGAATGATCCGATTCTTTTCATCGAGCATGCAACCATGTATCAGGTACGTGGCGAAGTACCAGATGAAGAATATCTCATCCCGATCGGAAAATCCAAAATACAACGCGCCGGTAAAGACGTGACCATTGTGACATATTGCAAAGGCCTTGAGCTCTCGATGAAAGCTGCGGAAGATCTGGCCAAGGAAGGCATCGAAGTTGAGATCGTCGACCTGCGCACCTTGCGTCCGCTGGACATGGAACCTGTGCTCGAGTCATTTAAGAAATCGAATCGCGCCGTGGTCGTGGAGGAAGGTTGGAAGTCCTACGGCGTTGGTTCCGAAATCGTGAGCCGCATTTACGAAGAAGCATTTGACTATATTGATGCACCCATCATCCGCGTTGCGCAAAAAGAAGTCCCACTTCCATACAACCGCACGCTCGAACAGGCCGCGCTCCCACAAGTGCCCGATATCATCGCAGCGGTGAAGGAGGTCTTGAAATAATGCCCGAAACAATTAATATGCCCAAACTTGGTTTCGACATGGCCGAAGGCACGCTCATCCGTTGGGTGAAGCAGGTCGGTGAAAACATCAACAAGGGGGACGTGCTGGCAGAGATCGAAACGGACAAAGCCACCGTTGAGGTGGAGTCTCCTGCAAGTGGTGTCGTGCTTCAACATATGGTGGATCAGGGTTCTGTCGTTCCTGTTAATGCACCGATTGCGGTGGTTGGCAATGCAGGTGAAAGAGTGGATGCCCCTTCAGCCGCCCCACAAAAAACAGAAAGCAAGCCAGATGAAAAGCAAGCAGAGCAGCCAGCAGACGGCAGTCAGCCTCCATCAAAAGCAGATGAAAAGCCCGCTACTCCATCGACGCCTGCAGCGGCTCCCGTAGCTCAGGCAGAATCCACTCCCAAGCCTGTATCACCTGCTCCCAGCGCGGCCGCCGAGGGTGGTTCGGTTAAAGCCTCCCCGCTTGCGAAGAAGATCGCCCGCGACAATAAAGTGGACCTATCCCACGTCCAAGGCACAGGCCCCGGTGGACGCGTTGTCCGCAAAGATGTGGAAGCAGCGCTTACAAGTGGAGCAACACCTGCTGCTAAACCATCTGCTTCAACGCCGATCCCATCTGTTACCCCTGTTTCTCACGAAGACGAGACTATCCAGCTTACGCGACTGCGCCAGGCCATCGCGCGCCGCATGGCAGAATCAAAGACAACCGTTCCGCATTTCTACGTGACCCACGAATACAAAATGGACGCAGTCATGACGCTGCGCAAACAACTCAATGAATATCTATCTGAGAACGAGAAACTCTCGGTGAATGACTTTGTGGTCAAGGCTGTGGCACTTGCGCTCAGGCAATTCCCCAATTTGAACGCTTCATTCGCTGGGAATAATCGGGTCGTTCGTCATGGCGCGGTCAACGTGGGCGTAGCAGTTGCAGTTGAAAACGGACTGCTGACCGTTGTGACCAGAGATACTGATCAGAAACCCATCCGTCAGATCTCGATGGATTTAAAGCGCATGGTGGCAGGCGCCCGCGAAGGCAAAGTTAAGCCTGACGATATCGAAGGTTCCACCTTCTCTGTCAGTAATCTAGGCATGTACGACGTGGAGAACTTCATTGCCATTCTCAACCCACCTGAAGCCGCCATCCTGGCTGTTGGCTCCGCGCGAGAAGTGCCTGTTGTCGAAAATAGTGAGATCAAAGTCGGCTGGCGTATGAAAGCGACAGTTTCGGT
>JAXIPJ010000458.1:0-1959 GCA_045402985.1 Anaerolineales bacterium | reverse complement strand
ACAGCGACATTGACGTGCCGTCTCACCATGATCGTCATCTCGCAATACGGATGATGGTCCCTTTATTCATAAGAGGTCTCATCATTCACCTATCGTACCGTCTCATCGTAAGTGACAAACTCAAGCAGATTTCCCTCTGGGTCGGAGAAATACATCGAGCGGACATGCAACCACTCGTGTACAGTCGCATTGACCTTCAGTCCCAAACCCTCGAGGCGCATTTTCTCGGATTCGAAATCTTCAAGCGCTACATTGAGCGCAATGTGATGGAGCGTTGTCCCTTCCAGGCTTAGTTCCGGGGATTTGTTTTCGAGACGGTTGGTGGTGTCAAAGAGGGCTAGATTTTGTGTATGACCGCCATAGCCCTCTGCGACCTTGAAGAATATATAATTCTCTTCACGCCTGATTACTTCCAGCCCGACGACTTCTTCGTAAAACTTGTGCATGGCGTCCAGGTCCTTGACGCAGATGGACACTTCACCTAATCTCTTGACACGGCGGTCTGACTTGTTCATATCTGCTCCTTTACTGTACACTCTCATCATAACTATTGAACTCGATCAAGTTCCCTTCGGGATCGAAAAAGTAAAACATCCGACAGTGCAGCCAACTCGATGTATTTGAATATACGATCTCAATGCCGAGCTGCTCTATCCGTTTCTTTTCAGACTCAAAATCATCGAGCGCAATGCGAATGGCAAAATGAGAAAGGGTAGTCAGCTTCGGGTCGATTTGAGGAGATTTATCGCGCGTGTACCAATCTACCAATTTCTCTTCGAAAAGCGCCAGGTGGTCACTCCCTGCCCCGACGGCATAAAATATTGCTGTGCCCTTGCTATCTTTGATTTCTCGTAGAACTTCAAGGCCTAGCACTTGTTCGTAGAATTTTCTCATCAGATCGAGGTCGTGGACACGCAACGCTATTTCAGCAATTCCTGTAATCGCTTGGTTTGACTTATTCATGCTACTCCTTGGTTGGAACATTCAGATGCTTTTTCTACAACGTCGTGATTGGACGACACTGTAACAAGTATAACTCACCGCCTGCATAGGCGCATTCAACATCTACTGGATGTTCCATCGTGGCTTCCAGCGTCAGGGCGAGTTTTGCCATTTCAACAACTTGCTCATCGTTCAGCGAGGATTGAGCGCGCAGAAAGCGCGGCACTTCCACCTCGTGCGTGCCGCCCTCTGTAGAAACGGTCATGTGCTGTTTGTCCGCGATGGTGCGACTGGTTATAGCTAAATCAGATTTGCGCACGATGAAGGTGTCCGGCGTGACCGTCCCGCCGACGATGCTCTCGCCCAAGCCCCAACTGGCGTTGATCATGATTTCATCGCGACTGCCTGTCACCGGATTGGCGCTGAATACAACCGCGGAGACATCCGATGCGACCAACTGTTGAACAAGCACAGCGATTTGCGGACGTTCAACTGAAAGTCCTTGTTTACGGCGGTATTCCAGGGCGTGTTCAGAGCGGGCGGATTCCCAGCATTTTGTCACGGCTTGAATAATGGCATCCGCGCCGACGATGTTCAGATACGTTTCATGTTGTCCCGCGAAGGAGGCAGTGGCTCCGTCTTCATCTACAGCGGAAGAGCGTACAGCCGCGATAAAGTCGGGGAGGCGGTGACAAGCCATCAGGTCCGAAATGGCGGCGGTGATTTCATCCCGCAGGTCGAGTGGATGCGCCTCATCCATCACAGTCACCGGCAGAGAAAAACCATCCGGCACGCGATGATACAGGCGGGCAAGGCGGCTGAGATTTGCCGCCTTGCCACCTACCAAACCTGCGTCAAAGGATTTGGGATCACCCAGCCAGAGCAGGTTCATGCTCAATTTCCTGAACGTTAACTTCCTCAACGACCACGCGCACAGTGCCTGTATTGCCATCCACTTCGATCAGTTGCCCATCTTTGAAGGTCGTTGTTGCATTGCCGGCGCCAACCACTGCGGGG
>JAXIPJ010000065.1:0-1674 GCA_045402985.1 Anaerolineales bacterium | reverse complement strand
ATGTTTGGTCTTCACTGCAGTTGTTGCCGATTTGACGGCAGCTTTCAAGTCACCCCTCCGCATTTGGACGAGGGCGAGGCGATTCAACGCCTGAACCTGTAGACCTGCAACTTGCGACTTTTGACTGCTCTTAGCCAGTTTTATCATCGCCTTGGCATCTTTGGCGGCGAGGTCGAGTTTGCCTTGTGCGATGTAGGACTCGGCGCGCAGGTCGAGCAGATCCATTTGTCGTGGGGCGGACAGCGTCCCCTTTGGGGATTGCCAATCCGCCTTACGATCAAGTGCCTGTGATGCGATCTCAATCGCTTGCGCGTGCTGACCCGTCCACGCGAGCGCGCGGACACGTTCAATGATGTCTTGGTCTGTTTTTACTAACGCTGACTTTCTTGCCATTCCAATTACTCCTCAATCTTCTACTCTAATTTGCTTGTTCTTATGGAGTGCTTGTGAAAATCTCAAATCTTTTACCACGGAGACACTAAGGCACGGAGTTTTTCTTTTTTCTTGCTCAGTGTCTCTCCCGAAGGAGACACCGTATGATTTGCTTGGCAAATCACGTTCGGTGCACACTTGCCCCGGGAGCAAGTGCCGGGGAGTGTCGGGACGATGCGTGACTCCGTGGTTCAAAATGGAATTGCCAACCATTATCGTTCACATATACAAATGGTCTACTATTTTACAATCATCTTCTTCGAGAGCCAATCATACTGTAACATCATGCCGAAGCTGGTTCTGTTTCCATATCAGGCTGGCTCGTCCGCAAGTCGCGTAATAATTGCTGATCGAAGCCAGTGCCGCGCGGCAGTTCCGTCAGACTCAGGCGTTCGCCAATGGTGGTGTAGAGCATCACGTTCAACGCCGGGTACTTTTGCGTGAGCCGTTTCATCACTTTGGATGGAATGATCAGGAACTGGCTATCCTCTTCCGTGATCACGTTAGCCGTGCGCTGCATACCGGTCAGAGCCGCCACTTCGCCGAAGAAATCTCCTTCACGCAAATTTCTTAGAAAGACATATTCCTGATCTCTGAGGTATCCTGCGCCAACGCTGCCCTTCAAAATAAAATAGGCCACGTCGCTCACTTCCCCGCGATACGTGACGAGGGTTCCAGGCGACGCGTCTGCGACCAATGTATCAGATGCCAGTTGCGACCGCTCTTTTGGATTCATCCCGGCCAACTCTGGCAGGTGACTGATAAACCGCTCCACTTCGAACGTTGTGGCTGGTCGGCCTGCCCCAAGCCTTGGCGCCGCCTCGACTCCTCGCAGCAGGTCCATTGTCCGTTTCCATTGTGCGCGTGATTGTCCCAATTCAGGCAGGAACAACAACGCGATCCCCGCAAGGACCAGCATCAACGCGCTGACGAGATAAAGCAACCGCACATCCATATAGTCTGCAAGACCCGCCGCACCCATGCCGACCAGGAACAACACATCGCGCGCCACAAAGAAGGCACTGCTCACACGTCCGCGCATTTCAGGGGGCGTATTGCGTTGCACGATCACGCGCCGCCCAATGGATGAAGGCGCATTAAAGAATCCCGAAAACGTGATCAACGCGATCGCCAGCGGCACCGAATCCAGGAACGAATAAACGACACCGATCAGACCCATGCCTAGAAAACTGATCGCCAGCCACGCGCCCGCCTGCAAGCGGTCGAACACCTTTGCCATCA
>JAXIPJ010000047.1:0-3126 GCA_045402985.1 Anaerolineales bacterium | reverse complement strand
TCGCTACGCCACTGAACTGGTAATTCTGAGTCAGTAACAAACACTAGACCCAACGGCGTGCGATGCGGCGTAAAGGTGGAGAGCGATTCTCCCTGTACGTAAGCGTCATATTCCTTTCCATCGTCGCCGCGGT
Source organism: Anaerolineales bacterium (assembly GCA_045402985.1). Lineage (GTDB taxonomy): Bacteria > Chloroflexota > Anaerolineae > Anaerolineales > Villigracilaceae > Defluviilinea. The sequence continues at coordinate 2,993 of JAXIPJ010000047.1, read as the reverse complement.
ATTTCATGGCATCCGGACCAAGGTTAACGACCGGATCAGTGAACGCACCAGGTGGCTTTGGAAAACCTGGATCATTATGATAAAGACCATTGTCCGTCGCATAAAAGCCTGATTGCAGATGCAGATCCTGGGTCGGGTCGTAATTTGCGAACTGCTGGGGATTATCCTGCGTGCCAAAGCGCCACGGGAAACCATAGTGCAATCCCTCGCGAATCCAATTGAGCTCATCAGGATAGTCGGCATCGGGTCCATTATCTATTGCGAACAAGTCGCCATTAGGCGCAAACGCCATATCGTAGGCGTTGCGTGTGCCGCGGGCGAAAATCAACCCTTGCGCAGTCAGGGCGGCCTCATCATTCGGCAAAACCAGTTCGGCAGCGCTGGTGGGGAGACGTAGAATCTTGGAGGTGAGGGCGACATCGCGTGTGTTCGGGAAAGCCCCACCGTTGTCCTCCACCTCACCATGCTCGGTGCGCGAACCGCCGTTGATATATATCCATTGACCATCGGGGCTGACAACGATGCCGTTGTACAGGTGGTCGTAGTAAGTATTGCTCAACGGATAGGGCTCGGATGAGGCGAGGGTCTCCCAAGTAAATCGACCTTCGTCATTCGGAACGCCTTTGCGAACCATCACCTGTGTTTTCGTCTCGTCAACAGTTGTATTCACAACTGCATACAAAGTGCCATCTGGCCCAAAGGCCATACCGGTTGGCGTGCCGTTGATTTCTCGGAGACTGGCAACCTTGTCGCGTGAGGCGGTTGCGGATATATCACTTATCCGATAAATGCCTCCTTCTGAATCCAAAAGATATACATCTCCATCGGCAGGGTTGTTCACCAGCCGGATGTTGCTTGCGCCGACCTCAAGGACCTTGCGTAGGGTGATGCCTGTCCGCAACAGAACGGGGCCGTCCGCGATAGGTTGACTTTCAAATGGTGTGGGTGCGGTGGGGCTCGCAACCGGAGCACTCGTCATAGCCGATGGCTGACAAGCTGTCACACTTAGCAGAACAAAGAGCGCGCACAAGCGAACGCCTATAATTCCTAGGGTTAATTGAGAAGGCTGATGATTTTTGAACATAAGGTCTCCTGAATAAGGTTGATGTAAGGTTTCTTGAGTGTAGAGGTGGCCAAGACTTCACAAAAGAGGAATTAGCCGGTAAATGTTTTTTCCCGGCAAAACAATAGCAGCGAGTCCGGCTCAGTCCTAGGATATCCAATCTATGAAATTGTCTTTATTCAAAAGTGACTTCCCATATGGCGCCATTGCCGCCAAGTCCAACATGTTCAACCGGTTGTTGATCAACATTTTGTCCATTTGCCGTTGGCTTTGCTAGATTCAATGCATTCGCTTTATTCCCTGACCTGCGGCGCTGATTGCTTCAGCCGCATCGGAAGAAATATTTGCAAAACCTTCATGAAATCCTTCCGGATGACCTGCCATAGCTCAGCTGGAACGTGCGGCTAATGGGAGAGTTCCGGCCCATTAGGTGTTCTATTTTGAGATGGGCCATAAAGAAGGTGATTTCAGGCGCAATGACTCATCCTATCTCTTACTCATTAACTATATGACCAACTTCACACAATTGACATAAAACTATCATTCGCCTATAATTTTAGTCGTTCACCCCAAAAAATGCAACATATGACCAAGGAGGTGGCTTTAACTTAATAACTCATCCTATCTCTTGTGCTCAGTTAGTGTAATGCAACTAAATCAACAATAATTTCGCGAGGAGATTAAATCATATGAATAAGTTCAAGTTATTAAGCATGGTCGTGTTGATTGCGATCCTGTTAGTCGCTTGCGGTCCGGCAGCCCCGGCAGCGACTGAAGCCCCGGCAGCGACTGAAGGTCCAACGACCCAAGCTCCGGCAGGAACTGCAGCAGTTGACTTGGCAGAAGTTGCACGTGAAGATACCGTTATTCTGGGCTGGAGCATTTCTTCGCCCATTGGCGTTACCAACCCGTGGGCTGTGCCAGGTTACACTCATCAGGAAGGCAACGTGTTCCTGTGGGAAGCCCTGGCGTACTACGGCATTTTCTCAAGTACGGAAATCCCGTGGTTGGCTGACAGCATGGAATACAACGACGATTTCACGCAACTGACCATCAAGTTGAACCCGGACGCAGCCTGGAGTGATGGCACACCTCTAACGTCGAAAGATGTGTTGTTTACATTCAATGGCCAACTGACCAACGATACGCTGCCCTATCACTCGTCCTTCGACCAGTTCGTGCAGGACATGTCGGCACCAGATGATCAGACAGTGATCGTTAACTTTAAGCTGCCGGCTCCGCGCTTTAAGTATGAAGTGCTGACCTTCAAATTCGACACCGGCATTCCAATTGTGCCCGAGCACGTTCTGAGCAAAGAAGCAGATGTGAACGCCTTCCAGGGCGGTGTGGATATGGCTCACTCTGGCCCTTACAATCTCATTCTGTGGGATGCCAACCAAAAGATCTATGATCTGCGTTCAGATTGGTGGGCGGTTAAAGCTGGGCGTATTGCCGAGCCTGAGGCCAAGCGCATCGTCATGGTCAATATTGGTGGCCAGGTCGGGCAAAATATGGACGTTGTGATCCAGCGCGAAGTCAACAATGAATTCGACGCCATCCTGGATGTCCGTGCTTCAGTGGCAAAGCAGATACTTGATTCCAATGATAAGATCACGACACATTCGGGCAGCGACGCGCCTTATGGTTACCTCGATTGGTGGCCAAACTCGCTGTGGTCAAATACCCAGGGCGAGCCGTTCAACGACCCGAACGTTCGCCGCGCCATGTGCGATACTATTGATCGTAACACGATCAACGAAATTGTCTATGACGGCGCCGAGATAGCCACGGTCTACCCGTTCCCGCTATATCCGAATCTGCAGACGTTTGCCGACAGTGAGGCCGTGCAGGCAGAGTTCGAGGCCAATGCCTCGAATGCCATGCAGACTGGTACCGCTGACTTGGCTGAAACCGAACAGTTGATGACCGC
>JAXIPJ010000254.1:0-9971 GCA_045402985.1 Anaerolineales bacterium | reverse complement strand
ATGCGCCACATCCAATCTTCTCACCTCTTGCCAGTGGAACAAGAAATTTTTGCTTTTGCTCCTCGGTGCCCCATTGAAAAAGACTCATCGAGCACAAACCCGTATGCACAGACATTGCCACGCGCAAAGATGTATCCACCGCTTCAAGTTCTTCGCACGCCAGCCCCCACGAAATGTAATCCATACCCTGCCCGCCATAACTCACCGGAAAACAAATTCCGAGAATGCCAAGCTCGCCCATGCGTTTCAGCGCGAAGGGAATCGGCTCCTGTTTGCGATCATATTCCTTGATGACAGGAGCGATCTCTTTTTGTGCAAAATCGCGCACCATCTTTTGCGCCATCTGATGTTCGGGAGTGAGGGAAAAATCCATCGATTGCTCCAGCTGTGAATTTTGCCTCATTATACCTTGTGGATGAAAAGTCCCGCTTCGTTCCAAGCGGACAGTGGACTCCGCTTAACGATCAGAATTCTCCCTGGATGTTATGCGCGTGTTAAATAAAAAATGCCCGACGCGCTTTTGACTTCGCATCGGGCTAGGCGATATGGGTATCATCTATCATGGTTTCTTCTCGATACCCATGTTGCTCAACTCATCTGAATTGATATTCGAGACGAGCAGGTCCGCGCTAGCAAGGGCAACGAACAGGAGCAAACAGATTACGATGGCTACGACGAACATAGGGTACTCCTTTCCTTCACTTAACATATAACTATTAAACCTCTTCGCCTGTAAAAAGCTACATCCCCTAACAGTACTGAAAAGTGCGCACTTTGCAGGATTGCAAAGACCTACAACTGACGAAACAGGTTGAGCTTTTGTTCCATGCTTTAATACGGATGTGGAAAAGTGTAGTTGCAAATTAATGAACGCAATAATTTGAACTATTTAACTGTTTTGGTTGACAAAAATAGTCTTTGAGATAAAATTCAGTCCGCAGTAAAGAGGCCGAAGTGGCGGAATTGGCAGACGCGCTAGGTTCAGGGCTTAGTGAGCGCAAGCTCGTGAGGGTTCAAGTCCCTCCTTCGGCACCACAAGGTACCGCGTCAAGCGGTAAAGCAGACTCGCTGAAAGGCGAGTTTTTGTTTTGTAGCGCGACGGCCAGTGGACTACAAATAACCATAGCTCTACATGCCACTTTGGCGGGCCAGGCCGCTCAAAAAATCTGGAAGTTTGGGGGTGGGCAGGTGGTATAATTGGAGAAAATTCAGGCATTTGCTTCATTAGTTAAGACGCGGAGTCACAGAAACTCGTCCTTCGTGTCTTTTTAATGCCAATATCCCTTTCACAGAGAAATTATGGCCGAAGAAAACACTCTAGCTGGAAATATCCAACAAGTTGACATTGATGGACAGATGCGTTCTGCCTATCTCGATTACGCCATGAGCGTGATTGTGGCGCGTGCCCTGCCAGATGCACGCGATGGGTTGAAACCTGTCCATCGCCGCATTTTATTTGCCATGCACGAACTGGGTATGCGCTCAAACACATCCTACAAAAAATCTGCCCGTATCGTCGGTGAAGTGCTGGGAAAGTTCCATCCGCATGGTGATTCAGCGGTCTACGAGTCAATGGCGCGTATGGCGCAGGATTTTTCCATGCGTTACCTGCTGGTGGATGGACAAGGCAACTTCGGCTCGATCGATGGTGATGCTCCCGCAGCCATGCGTTATACAGAGGCGCGTCTTCACAAACTGGCTGAAGAACTGCTCGCAGATCTGGAAAAGGACACAGTTGATTTCGGCCCCAACTTTGACGACTCGCTTGAAGAGCCGCTGGTACTACCTGCACGTGTTCCAAATATGCTGCTCAACGGTACATCGGGCATTGCGGTGGGCATGGCAACCAATATTCCGCCACACAACCTGAACGAACTGACCGATGCCATCAGCTTTTTGATCGATAACTACGACCGCATGGACGATATCCCTGTTGAGGACTTGATGAAGTTTGTTCATGGGCCTGATTTCCCCACAGGCGGAATTATTGTTGGCCGCGAAGGGATCGAGTCGATGTATGGAACGGGTCGCGGTCGCATCGTCGTGCGCGGCCTGGCACACATCGAAGAAGGCAAGGGCGGCAGACACGAGATCATCATTACAGAGATCCCGTTTCAGGTGAACAAAACAACTCTGATCGAACGCATTGCAGAACTGGTACGCGAAGATAAGATCGACCAGATCTCGGATCTGCGTGACGAATCAGATCAGCGCGGCATGAGCATCGTGATCGAACTCAAACGCGGCGCGCAGCCCAAAAAAGTACTAAATCAGCTATATAAATTCACATCCCTGCAAACCACATTTGGGGCGCAAGTGCTTGCGCTGGTGGACGGCGAGCCGCGCACCCTGCCGCTCAAACGCTCCTTACAGATCTTTATCGAACATCGGCAGACTGTCATTGTCCGCCGCACAAATTTCGAGCTTGCCAAAGCGCGCGCCCGCCAGCACATCCTGGATGGTTACCTGATTGCGCTGAACAATCTCGATGCTGTCATAAAAACGATCCGCGAATCAGAGGATGCAGATGTTGCCAAAACAAATTTGATACAACGCTTCAAGTTGAGCGATCTGCAGGCGCAGGCCATTCTCGATATGCAATTACGCAGACTCGCCGCCCTCGAACGCTGGAAGATCGAAGAGGAACATAAACAGGTTGCACAACAGATTAAACATTTTGAAGATCTGCTGGCGCATCCAAAGAAGATCCTGGCGTTAATCCAGGATGATATGCGCGACCTGGCCGAAAAATATGGCGATGACCGCCGTACGCGTATTGCCGCCGAAGCGACAGAGTCTCTCAGCGAAGCGGACCTGGTGCAGGATGAGGCGGTGCTCATCAGTCTCACTGAGCGCGGCTACATCAAACGCGTAGCGGCCTCTGCCTTCCGTTCGCAGACCCGCGGCGGACGCGGTGTGATGGGGCACACCACCAAGGATGAGGATGAGGTTGTTGCGCTCATCCCCGCTCGAAGTCTGGATACGATGCTTTTCTTCTCCGACAAGGGAAAAGTTTACAGCGAGAAGGTTTATCAGATCCCAGATGCAGACCGCACTGCCAAGGGCATCCCACTTGTTAATGTGCTTGCATTGGATGCGAGTGAACGCGTCACTGCTGCTATCGCAGTTTCGGATTTCTCTGCGCATGGATTTTGCATGCTTGCGACGTTACGGGGCAAGGTCAAGCGCGTAGTAATGGAGGAATTCGCATCAGTGCGACCGTCTGGCCTGATCGCCGTTACACTGGAGGATGGCGACCAGTTAGGCTGGGCGCGTGTGACCAGCGGCAAGGACGAATTGATCTTCGTGACCGAGAATGGTCAGGCTTTACGCTTCAGCGAGAGCAAGGTCCGCTCAATGGGACGGCAAGCCGCAGGGGTGCAGGCTATTCGCCTCAAAACGGGCGACTCGGTCACCAGCATGGATGTGGTCGAGAAGGATGGCTCGCTGCTCGTTGTAACCTCCGGCGGATTTGGCAAACAAACCCCATTAAAGGATTACACTGCAAAAGGACGCGCCACCGGCGGCATCTCAACAATAGACCAGAAGGCGCTAAAAGAGATTGGCAAGATCGTCTCGGCACGCGTCGTTCAAAAAGAGGATGACCTGACTATCATTACTTCGAACGGCGTCGCCATCAGGATCAAGAACAAGGATGTCAAACAGGCGGGACGCGCTACGAAGGGAGTACACCTGATCAAGCCACAGCCAGGTGATAGTGTAGCGTCAGTAGCGCGCATTGCTGCAGAGGATTTGAAGAAAGCCGGTGCACGGTTAAATGGTGAAGAGAAAGATGAGCCCCAACCTCAGTTGATGTAAAAGTAGCACGAGTTTATGTCCTGCACTGCAACAACACGTGGAATCAAAACGGCGGCACAATATTGTGACCGCCGTTAATTTTATTTTTGGATCAAGCAAATTTTAGAAGAGCGACATCTTTCCCAAAATGAACATTGCCAGTGTTCCGACCAGGCAAACCGTGAACATCAGCATCAATGAGATAAGGAATCTTTGCTGGGCGTTCATTCCCATAAAGCGGCCATTATTACTTCGACGCCTAGGGGCGGCGCGCTTGTTAGGCGTAGGCTCTTTGTAAAGATCGTTCGGTTCCTCTTCATAAAAGGAGGATTCAGCAGAATCGCGCAGATTATCAAACATATTTTTACCTCAACGCAAAGTATATCACGCCAACGGACGCAGGCGCACATCCCCAAATCGTACTGCCACCGTCTTATCATGCCCATCGCGCAGCCGCAAACTCCCATCGGATTCCAACCCAAGGATCTGACCCGTAATGGGTAATCCAGTTCCAACCTCAACCTGAACCTGTTCGCCGAGAAATGCGAGAGATGAATTCCAGTGGCTCAGGAATTCATCTGTACCTAACTGTGGGCGCATATTGATCAGGTTTGAAAGGACATCAAACAAAATTTCCGCGCGCTCGGGTGGATATCCCAATTCATCCTCCAAAAATGTAGGAGGGAATTGCAGCATATCCGTGGGTGGGACCGAACCTTTCAATACGTTGACCCCGATCCCAATGACCACGCAATCTATCTCGTCCCCAGACCAAACCGATTCAACCAGAATGCCGCACACTTTATGTCCCAACAGGAGTACATCATTCGGCCACTTGATCTGGGGCGTGAGTTGACGCGTCCGCAGGGAATCGGCTACAGCCAACGCGGCCCAACCAACGGTCCGCGAGAGATGCGGCTTTTCATCCGCAGTGGGACGCAGGATCAAACTAAAAGCAAGAGCCGTCCCCGGCGGCGTGAACCACAAGCGGTCGAGGCGTCCGCGGCCCGCTGTTTGTTCATCTGCAATGACCAGCGATAGATCTTTTGCATCGTTTGCCGCCCAGGCCAACGCTTCGTCGTTTGTGGAGCCAATGGAATCAAAATACTTAATGTCGCCCAGCGGAAGTTTTGAGAGCAGCTTTTTGAATTCGTTTTGATTCATGGGAATCAATCGTAGGGGCGAACCGCCAAGTACATACACAGGTTATGGATGGTTTGAGATTCTGACAATAAAATCATGCAAGACGGCCTTGAAGGGTCGCCCTTACTACGGTAATACAAACCACGGATTGATAAAACCACCGTTCTGGCGGACTTCAAAATGCAAGTGCGCCCCTTGAGAATTACCTGTGCTGCCGGAGGCACCAATCCATTGTCCCGCGCCCACACTTTCACACTGACCCACACCAATCGTACTTAAATGTGCGTAAACAGTGGAGTATCCGTTGCCATGATCTATTTGAATTACGTTGCCGTATCCATAGTTATAGCCGCCCTGCGCCATAGTAACTACACCGCTATCTGCTGCATAAACCGAGGCACCTTCGCCCGCTGCAATGTCAATGCCCAAATGGCCGGACCAATAATCGTTGCCTGAGAGGGAATGGGCATCCGCAGGCCACGTAAACCCGCCGCCGCCCACTGCCCCACCTGGGCAAGCACTCTGGTTGGTGGAGGATGTGCCGGATGCTCCAGTTGCCACTGTGGGTATGAGCCATTGCACAAACTCGCGTTTAGCTCCAGGTAGCATAACCCACGAACCTGATTCAATTTTCGGGTCGGTCAGATCTATATCGTTCCCCGGATAATTGAGAATCGCGTCAATTTCGACTTTGAATTCACTGGCAACAGTATCCAGCGTATCGTTTTCCTTCCACTGATAATAAATGCCGTCAGTGGGAGGGATGGTCAAAACCTGCCCAGGCTTGAGGCTGTGCGGGTCATCCTGCAAAACGTCATAATTGGCCCACAATACCGATTCAGGCTGAAGCTTGTATGATTCTGAAATAGCAAAGATCGAGTCACCACGCGTGACTCGATAATCAACCACATCATAGCGCGGTTTATCAGCCGGAACATTCGTTTTGATCTGGATTTCCCGCTCGATGGAAACGAACGCCTCAGCCCCGCCCAAAGCGGGCATGTCCACTTGTGGCAGATTCTCATCTGGCGCGGCAGTCGGCTGAGGGGCAAGCGCCTGTCCACCCAATCTGGACTGTCTCCATAACAACGCGCCACCGATCAGCCCAGCCACCAGAATTATTGTGACGGACCAGCTGATAATATTGAATTTATTGTTGTTGAAAAATGATGCAAGTTTTGGCATTCGTTATGGCTCAAGCCGCCACCGAGAGCTGCTTACGCATCTCGTCCAAGATTTTCAAGGAATTCCTGATTATTACGCGCGCGGTCGAGGCGTGTGACAATTGCTTCGGTGGCAACAGACTGATCCATGCCTGCACCCTGAGGTTGTTGTGTGATCATTTGAATGTACATGCGGCGCATCAGCCATACCCGCTGCAGCAAATCGGGACCCAGCAAAAGGTCCTCGCGACGCGTGGATGAGCGTTCGATATCCACTGCTGGGAAAATGCGACGCTCCTGTAGCTTGCGGGAAAGGATAAGCTCCATATTGCCTGTACCTTTGAACTCTTCGTACACCACGTCATCGAGACGCGAGCCGGTATCCACAAGACAAGTCGCGATAATGGTCAAGGAGCCGCCTTCTTCGATATTGCGCGCCGCTCCAAAAAAGCGCTTGGGAGGATATAACGCCGAAGGATCCATACCGCCCGAAAGCGTGCGCCCGGATGGATTGACCACAAGGTTGTAAGCGCGGGCAAGACGGGTGATTGAGTCCATCAAGATTACCACGTGGCGGCCGATCTCCACCAACCTCTTAGCACGCTCTAAGGCAAGCTCGGCGGTGCGGACATGTGACGTTACCGGCTCATCAAACGTGGACGCAACCACTTCTGCATCCACAGAACGATCCATGTCGGTCACTTCTTCAGGTCGCTCACCGATCAGCGCCACGATCAAATGTACATCTGGATATTTGGTTGAAATGGAGTTTGCAATTTGTTTGAGAATTGTTGTTTTCCCCGCCTTGGGAGGTGAAACGATCAAACCGCGCTGACCACGTCCAATAGGTGCTATCAGGTTGATCAATCGAGGCGCCAGAGTGTCGTGATCGGTCTCGAGGTCAAACCGTTTATCTGGAAAGATCGGTGTAAGGTCTTCAAAGACTGGTCTGCGAGCCGCTTCTTCCGGGTCTACGCCGTTGATCGATTCGACTTTTAATAATCCGAAATGCCTTTCGCTTTCACGCGGCGGACGCACCTGTCCGATTACAAGGTCTCCCGCGCGCAGGTCGTGACGTCGAAGTTGCGCCTGCGAGACGTACACATCCTGGTCGCTGATGCGGTAGTTAGTTGCACGCAGGAAGCCGATGCCTTCGCTCATGATCTCCAAAATGCCGCCGCGCAGTTCAATACCTTCTCTTTGCGCTTCAGCCTCGCGGATCATCATCGCGAGTGTCTCCTTCTTCAAGCGGTTCGAGTTGGGGATGTTCAATCCTTTGGCGATGCCGCGCAATTTGGAAAGAGGTTCGTTCTCAAGTTCTAGAATTTTCATAGTTGTTTCTCGTTGTGTGGGATGTTGGAATTGGAATACAGAATTGACCAGCATTTTTGCAGGCTGGGGCCGTCCCTTAGGTTGTCCGTGAGCGTGGATTTTCGTTCAAGTTCTCATATTACGCGAAACCCGGGCAGGATAAATGGCCATGCAAACGGATTACGCAATCAGGAGTCTGTAAAGCAACGGGGGAATATTTATTGATTATAGCATGTTCATGGAGGCGGTGCAAGAGATTTTGATGGACATTGGTTACATATGACCGGCAATTTTTAGATTAGCTCCCTTTCTTGAGCAGAAAACACTCCGCTCACTGGCGAAACATGGAGTTTGTGAGCGAATTAAACGATTATAATCACCTTACTAAACTTTCCATTGAGGTGTAAATGATTGACCCTGTAATATTTTCCCGTGAGATCTTCGGCATCACATTGACATTGCGCTGGTATGGGGTGATCGTGATGACTGGAGTGATCATCGGTTCGTTGATCGCAGAACGCGAATTAAGGCGCCGTGGCGAGAATGGTGATCGAATCTGGGATGCCTTGATCTGGTTGCTGCCAGTGGGCATTCTGGGCGCGCGTTTGTGGTTCGTAGTAAATGCCATTTTGGGCGGCAACCGCTCCTACATTGAAGACCCCGCCAGCATCATCAGAATATGGGAAGGCGGCCTGCATATTTTTGGCGGTTTTCTGTTTGGCGCAGTCGCGCTCCTTTTATATCTACGACAGAACAAGCTCGACCCATGGCTCTTTTTCGATGCAGCCGGACCCGCAGTTTTGATCGGTCAGGGTATCGGGCGGATCGCGAATTTTATCAATCAGGAATTATATGGTCCGCCGACAACTCTTCCGTGGGGGATTCCCATTCAAGCAGAACATCGCCTCGCTCAATACCGGGACTTGAACCTGTTCCCCGTTGAGACCACCCGCTTCCACCCGACATTTGCATACGAGATGCTGTGGAATTTTGCTGCGGCTGGTCTATTATTATGGTTATCAAGGCGCTACCGTGAGAATATAAAACCAGGGACGCTCTTCGCGAGCTGGCTACTACTGGCAGGCTTTGGGCGTCTTCTGATCGAATTCTTCCGCCCAGACCAGCCGAAGATCCCGGAGCTGGGAATCAGTTACACGAGTATCTTTGCGGCGCTGATGGCTATCGTAGGCGCACTGATGTTAATGGTGCGTTATAAGGCACTCAATTTGAAGTTTGCTGAAAATTGGGAAGAAGAATATCAAATTTCGAAACCAGCTGAATCTGTGCAGGCAATGGAAGAACCCGTTGAGGAAAAGAAAAGTACGCGGGTAAAAAAGGCAACTGATGCGGTCGCCAGCAAGACGCGGTCAAAAACTCTACCCCGCAAAATGGCGCGGCCTGAAACAAAAACTTCAACTCCCCCCACAAAAACGAAAAAAACGTCGTAAACTGTTGATGGATGTAAAATGAGAGAGTGCCTGAAGAATTCTTCAGGCAGTCTTTATTATTCAAATGAGGAATATTTCGCTGGCTCAGGTTCCAGGTTTGATAGTGCAGGGTCGCGCTGGTCGAAGTTGAACCGTTCAAAAATGTCGGGATACAGTTCGATGATCTGTTGACGGGTGAAGCCCATCTCTTCGTAAGAGTAGACATGATCGCTATGGAAGGAGAGCGTCTCTTTGACGGCCTGGTCAACAATATCCACCAAGCCTGGTTTATCAGGATAACCGAACTGCTCATAGAAGGCGCGCAGAGTCTGCTCGGGGCGCAGGATCAAATCGTCGTATTTCAGGATCAAGTGTCGGGGCGAAGGATGCGAGTCCAAGTATTTCAAAGGATGCCGATACCAGTGCTGAGTAAAGTCCACGATTTCATCCAAATAGAGATATTTCTCTTTTGGCTGAGTGAAGACGCGGCGCGCGTAGTTGATCCATGAAATAGTGGAGGGGAGCATATCCAATGGATTGCGGGCCAGATAAATGATGCGGGCCTCGGGGAAAAATTCAGCCAGTGTTTCGATCTTTGCACTGAAGGCGGGCGCCTTGGCAACATAATACTTTTTGCCGGTCGCATATATGTGGCGCTGCAACATGGATCTGTAAAACGCCATGATGCGGCGTTTATGTGCCGGTGCGAGCGCTTCATCGAAATGCTGATAATTTGGCAGTTCATCCATGAAAGGGAACAGGAAACTGACCCAGAAGGAATCCCATATGTGAAACAGGATGTTCTCATCTTCTTCAGGTTGGAAGAACGAGATGGGATGGATCTTGAATTTACCGAGCGTGCGGCGGTCAAAATCGTACAGCCAGCGATGAAGATGCCCGCCAAGTTTATTATCGAGGCGGGAGAAGAATTGCGTGAGCTTCTTTTGTGTAACGGAGGGAGTTAGGTAGATATCCCAGATGGTGAGGCTGGTAAAGGTTTCCGAATCGCGTGAGAGCAGACGATGCAAAAAGGTGGAGCCGCTGCGCAAATTACCCACTATAAAAAGTGGCTTCTCGATCGGCTGTGTTTTGTGCCCGGGAAAGAGAATGTCATCCAGGAAGAAACAGA
>JAXIPJ010000381.1:0-5182 GCA_045402985.1 Anaerolineales bacterium | reverse complement strand
CTGTCCCAGGGTAAACCTTCTCCTGAACAGATGGCACAGATGGCGGCGCAACGCGGACGACAGGCCACCTATTCCAGGGTCACGGCGGTGCTGCTCATCCTTTCCGTAATATTTATGGCAATTGCCCGTTATCTCGTTTTCTAGGTTGCCCAAGAGGAAATATTATTTCTTGCGAGTCTTATGAAATTTAAGCCGCTCAGAATATTTTTTCTCTTGGTCCTTCTGTCGATCCTAGTTTCGTTTGTTGTAAACCCCAAAGCTCCAGCGAATCAATACTATCTGGGTGTGACGCGCCCCTTGGTGATCGCGCATCAGGGCGGGGATGGCGTCTGGCCTGGAGACACGATGTACGCGTTCGAAAAAGCTGTTGAGATTGGGGCAGATGTCCTTGAGATGGATGCGCACATCACACAGGATGGCGAAATTGTTTTGATGCATGATGAAGCAGTGAACCGCACCACCGACGGCACAGGCCTCATCGAAGATTTGAATCTGGCTGAGATAAAACAACTCGATGCCGCGTATAAGTGGTCAACTGATGAGGGCAGGACGTTCCCGTTTCGCGGTCAGGGGATCCAGGTCCCGACTCTGAGCGAGCTCTTCGAGAAATTTCCCGATATGCGCTATGTCATTGAGATCAAGTTGACGGAGAATCCGATTGTTAAGCCTTTCTGCAACTTGATCCGCACGTACAACATGCAGGCTAAAGTGATCGTGGCATCCTTCTACGATGAGGCAATGAGAATGTTCCGTGAAACCTGCCCCGAAGTGGCCACATCCGCTTCACGCACGGAGGTGAGGAATTTTGTTTTGCTCGGCAAAGTCTTCTTAAGCGGATTCATCGTGCCTCACTATCAATCGATCCAGCCTCCCTATGATCCGTCTGAATCTCTGGGCATTAATATTATGACTGAACGCTTTATCCAAGAGGCGCATGCCAAGGATATCAGGGTCGAGCCGTGGACGGTAAACAACCCCGAATTGATGAAACAATATATCGAATGGGGTGTGGATGGCATCATTACAGACCGGCCTGATCTGATGGTGGAAATTCTAAGCAGATAGACAAATATTCAATTGGAGACAGCATGAAGAGCATCTTCACCATTTTGCAGGATATCGAAAAGTTGATCTACAAGATCTTGATGTGGGTTATTTTAGTTCCCAAAACGATCATTCAGATTACGCTCAACCCGACCTGGGCGATTGGATATGTCAAGGAAGAGTTGGAGCAGGATGATTCGCCGTTCGATGAATACATCTCACCTGTCATTCTTTTGCTTGTGGTCGCGCTTATTCCCGCGCTGGCGTTTAGTTTCCTGCCGTCATTTAGTGCAACAATGAGCAGTTCCGCGGAAGAGAAACCTACGACAGATAGGTTTTTATCCTTTGAAGCGCGGACTGACTTTAAATCTGCATCAACCCAGATGGAGTATATCCATACATGGTCTGTTAAAAAAATAAGGGAGGACGGAGGCTCGGATGCTATTTATGATGATATTTACAAGGAAATTCACGTTCCAGACGGTGAAAAAAACCATATAGTGGAAATAGACAACAACACGGTCACGGATAGTTTCTTATATGCATTCCCTGAGTCCGGCGAGTATTATATCTATGTTCGCGCAGAAAAATTTGATCCGAGGCCGCAGGACCCACCCAGCGTGGAATCCTATGATGCGGTTCTGAAAGTGACCGTTCCGGTCAAGACCGAAGACCAAATCGTTATTTCGAGCGTAGGCGCCAAAACCACGGCGGATATCGCGGAAAACCAGAGCATTGAGAGTTTCACGGCTCAGGTCCAGAAGGAAAAAACCATTTTCCTGGCCTTGGCATTGATGTTGCCGCCCCTGTTGTTTGCTTTTGCGACAAAAATATTCATGGGCGAAGCGATTGGCGAGAATACCCTCAAGGAAAATTTCTACGTTCAATGTTATTACTTTTCCCCCCTCAGCCTGGCGATCTGGGCGACCTATTACGGTAGATATTTTTATACCGCCGATGCCTACTTATATAGTAGGGGCAATCTCCCCTTGCAAATATTATTCCTTCCGCCGCTCATGGCTGGGCTATGGTTTATCAGAACAGAAATGAAAACCATCGCGCAGGAAAGAAAAACAAACAGCGGCAGATCCCTCCTGATTGTAGCTGCCTGCATCGCCCTGCTTGGCCTTGCGGCACAGGTCATTTTTTCCTTCTCAGATTTTCAGGATAACTTGAGATTGTTTTCAATCCAAGTCTATCCAGTGGCTTCCGCCTTGCTGATAGCAGCATTTGGCGTTGCCTGGTACGGAAGACGAAGAGCGGAGAACAAAAACATGACAGCTGGAAATATTTCCTGGTTTGCTGTCACTATCGTGGCATTAGCTGTGGCGCTGATATTGCTGCCGGATATTCTGTTCTCAAACACTCCTCGGTCAGTCGCTGCTGAAACTAAGGTTGTTCATCTACCCGCAGGCATAAAAACCCAGATTGCTGAATTGGGATTGGCTATAGAAACCGAGGCTACCGATTTGCCAGCAGTCACAGAAACCCAGGCTGCTGCCTTGCCATTGGGTATAGATACTTCAACTCCTGAATTTCAGGCAACTCAGAGCATTGAACAACCCACCCTGCCAATTGTCCTTGAGACCCCAACACTCGTTCCTCAACCTTTTTATACCGAAGAATTTAACGGGGATATTGCTGATTGGTTCCGTTTCATGACAAGCGGCGATGAAAGAATGGTAGAACTGGAAGTGGAAAGTGGAAAGCTCTCCCTGCGGCTCCTCCACTTGGAAGACAAACTTCCGTGGTTTTATTTGATCAATGATGGATTCACATACTCGGATGTCAAAGTGGAGGCCGTCGTCGCGAATCGCGGTGTCAACGCAAACGGGGTCAGCCTCATCTGCCGATATAGCGACATTGGCTGGTATGAGTTCGTCTTTTCCAACTCAGGCACGTACTCGATCTATGTGGTGGACATCAATGGCATTGTAAGCCAGGGTTACAACGAGATATATACTGGCGGCACCTCGGTCATTAAGACTGGTCAGGAAACCAATGTCTACACTGCGGTATGCAAAGGCAATGAACTCAGTCTGTATGTCAACCAAAGCTTGGTGCGAACACTCACTGACACAAAATTCATATTCCGCGAAGGCAAAATCGGACTCGCGGTTTCATCCCCTAGAAAGTTGCCTGTAAACGTGGATTTTGAAACAATAACGGTCAGCGAACCATAGCGGCAGGGAGTAGGTAATTAAGGAAACAAGTGTACAAATATAAAAGAGCGACGTGTCTTTAAAGGACCATCGCTCTTTTTCACTGATTACTACTTACTATTTACTATCTACTGGATCACTCCATCCACACCGTTCGATCCTCAAACGATGGCCTTATCACTGGTTCAGGAATAAATTCAGGGTATCCCACATAAATAAATGCAATAATATGCTGGTCTGCGCCGAAGCCGAGAAATTCTTTCACTTTCTCATCGCGTGCCCATTCACCTGTGCGCCACTTTGCGCCGAGTCCTACGGCGTGCGCGGCCAGCAAAAGATTCTGACAGGCTGCTGCTACTGCACAAATATTTTCGATCTCAAGCACTTTTGATTCGCTGGGCTTATCCACGCCGACCGCGATGACCACCGGCGCTTGCAGTGGAGTGGCGCGGGCTTTGTCGAATGCCTCTTGTGGGAACTCCGGATGACGGTCCAGTAGTGAAGCTGCCATTACATCCCCAAGTTTTCTGCGTGCCTCCCCCGTCAAAACAACGAATCGCCAGGGTCTCACTTTGTAATGGTTCGGCGCCTGCACAGCCGCGTCCAATAATTTTTCGATCAGCGCTCGCGGCAATGCGTCTGGTTTTACTTTTTTCTGTGAATGTCTTTGATATATGGCTTCGAATACTTCCATGAACTCTCCGTTCTATTGATACAATTGTAGCGCAAGTTCCTGCGCAAAATTACTGAGGCAACGTGAAAATTTTTTATTCTGAAACGCATCGCAAACATGAACCGCCCTTTGAAGTGTTCGATGGCGGACTTCGTACACCATATCTTGAAAACCCCGACCGCATGGATAGGATCTTGAACGCGTTGGGCGATACGGATTGGGCCGATGTCGTTACACCGACGGATTTTGGACTCGACCCGATCTACGCAGTGCACGATGAGGACTACATTCACTTTCTCGCTTCCTCCTGGACTGAATGGCTGGATTCAAAACCCAAAGATCCGTCCACGCTTTTGCCTGCCACCTTCGCGCTTCGGCGTCATCCCCAAAGGCCCGCGTCTTTGTTAGGTCGCGCCGGCTATTACATGATGGACTTAAGCGCCTGCATTGTAGAAGGGACGTATCAGGCCGCGCTGGCTTCAGCTAATTGTGCGTTATCGGGCGCGCAAGCGATCATAAATGGCGAACGCGCTTCTTTTGCATTATGTCGCCCGCCGGGGCATCACGCAGGGAAAGATTACGCCGGCGGATATTGCTTTATCAATAACGCATCTGTTGCAGCGAACTGGCTTTCTTCGAAAGGCAAAGTTACCCTGCTCGACATGGACTATCATTGCGGCAACGGCACACAGGATATTTTCTATGAGCGCGAGGATGTGCTGACCATTTCAATTCATGCTGACCCGAATTTTGAATATCCACACTTCATCGGCTTTGCAGATGAGCGCGGCAAGGGCAGAGGCTTTGGCTTTCATCACAACTTCCCTCTCCCCGCCGGTACAGATGACGCTGCTTATCTTGTGGCCCTTGAGCGCGCGCTGGAGTTGACTCGGGACTACGAACCTGCCTATCTGGTCGTATCCGCTGGCATGGACATTTATGCAGACGACCCCCTTGGAACGATCAAAGTAACTACAGTGGGGATTGCAGAGATCGGAAAGCGCGTTGCCGCACTTGAACTTCCGACAGTGATCGTGATGGAGGGTGGCTACAATAATGACGCGCTTGGCAGAAATATCGTTGCATTTTTAGGAGAATTTAGATGAAGTTTTATTGGTTCGCTTTTCTTTTACTCCTGCTTATTTCTGCCTGCGGGCCTTCGGCCGAAGAGCGGGCAACTCTTACCGCAACAGCCATCACTGCTACAGCCGCCGCATGGACGAAAACGCCCACTCCCATGCCCACTTTTACCGTTACACAAACTTTTACGCCAACTCCTGTGTTGACAGCCACAATGACGCCA
>JAXIPJ010000143.1:0-9845 GCA_045402985.1 Anaerolineales bacterium | reverse complement strand
AATATCTCGATCAAGCCTAAAGGGAGCCATCCATGATCGGCCAGAAACTCAACAACCGCTACACCATCCTCACCCTGCTTGGCGAAGGCGGAATGGGTGAAGTCTACCTCGCTGCTGATGAACAAACGGGTCAACAGGTGGCAGTCAAGATTCTATCCCGTCAGTTGAGCACACAGCCCGAAGCTCTCGAACGCTTCCGCCGCGAAGCGGAAACCCTCCGTCAGCTCGACCATCCCAACATCGTGAAATTTGTAGATGCCTTCGAACATGAGGCACAGTTTGTGATCGTGATGGAATATTTGCCGAGCGGAAGTCTGCATGATGAGATTAAAGCTGGTCCGATCCCCATTGACCGCGCCCTCCGCATCACCCTGGAGTTGTGCGATGCGTTGATCCGTTCACATTATTTGAACATCATCCACCGCGACATCAAACCCGAGAATGTACTCATCGATAAGGACGGCAGACCCAAACTGGCTGATTTCGGTGTTGCCCGTCTGCAGGAAGGCACGCGCATGACGCGCACGGGCACACAGGTCGGCACGCCTTACTACATGTCCCCTGAGGCATGGGAGGGAAATCCTCTCGACGCGCAGGCGGATATCTGGTCATTGGGCGTCATGTTCTTCGAGATGCTCGCCGGGCAAGTGCCCTTCGGCGGCGATACAGGCGCCGCTGTCATGAAAAAAGTTCTCACTGCCCCGCCGCCAGATCTAAAGAAGATGCGCGATGAGACACCTCCCGGTCTGGCAAGGATAGTTAGCAGAATGCTGACACGCGACAAACGGAAGCGTTACCAGACGATGCGTCAGGTGGCCGTTGACCTTGAGAGCGGCAGCCGAACTACGAAACTGAGTCCGGCGGCCAGCAGTTATGCGATTCCATTCGCAATTGGAACCGTGACTTTAATTGGAATCGCCATCGTGGGGATCCTTGCGCTCAACTGGAAATCTATTGGATTGATTCCCGCCTCGACGCAAACGCCTCTCCCTTCGCCGACTTTCGAGCTCACACCTGAACAGGCGCGGTCACCAACTCCTCCCCCGACTCAAACGTCGAGTCCCAGCGGGCAGTGGATTGCCTTTAACTCGCGCGTTTCTGGTAATGCTGATATTTATCTCGTGGATACGCAGGGGAATAACCTCTCTCAAGTAACAACGGGCAGCTCTCATGACCTGTATCCCTCCTGGTCTCCCGACGGGAAGAAGATCGTCTTCCAGACCAACGAGGGTGGGGACCAGGAACTTGCCATTGTGACCGTCTCAAATAAGACAACCAAGGGCCTAACAGACAACAACTGCAATGATTGGGCTCCTGTCTGGTCACCCGTAGATAGTTGGATCGTATTTTACTCAGACTGCGATGGAGAACGGAATATTTATAAGATCCGCGAGGATGGAAGCAAGAGAACACAGCTTACTTTCTCTTCAGGCTCGTATAGCTGGTTCCCCTCCTGGTCGCCGGATGGGGTAAAAATCACATTTTCCTCGAATCGCTCTGGGAAATATGGCATTTATGTGATGAATGCGAATGGTGAAAACGAAGAGGAATTGGCGGCAGGCTGTGTCTCCTTCTTTTCCCCGGATGGCGCACGGATCCTTTATGGAGTGTATTGCGATGACACAGACGATCTTTTCCTCATGAACGCTGATGGCTCGGAGCAAACTTCCCTCACGGATGGTTACGAATGCAAGAATGCAACCTGGTCACCGGACGGCAAAAGCATTGTTTTCCAACTCAGTAAAACCACCAGGGAGGGTCCTTTTCAGCTTTATATCATGTCTCTGGACAGCCCGCAAAAATCGGAATGGATTCTGTTAACCGATTACGATGTAAACGGCGGTTCCCCCGTCTGGCAGCCATAGCTATGCGATGTATTCCTTGTGATGTAAATATACAGAAAATATGATTGGTCGGAAATTCAACAAGCGCTACACAATCACCGCTCGCATCGGTGGCTCTTAACGTAGACCTCCGAATTCTTTAAGAACTCGGAGATCTTTTTTGTCATTCAAATCTCATCGAAGATATGATCGAGCACCTCTTCGCTCACATCAAACACTGATCCGTTTTCAGGGAGCGCTTCTTCTGTCATCCACTTGGGAAGGCGGTCATCCTCTTTTGTGAAGCCTGCGCGCTTATTGAATTCGCGTTCCATTTTGATCACTTCTTTACCAAGAGCATGCAGGATATTATCAGGCAGATCGTCCCAGCCATAGCGCGCTTTGAGCAAACGCTTTACGACACCATCCGGAGTGGCAGCATAACCAAAACCTGCAAAGATGCATGCGCCTAAGGAGTCATAACCAGCCATATTTAATTGCGCATTGAGAGAAGCCTCTTTTTGCGCGTTCGGGTCAAGGTGATTGACATTTGCCCGGATCGTTAATCCACAGGTGTGATCGGCGCCCTGCGGCGTGGTTGCGTATGTCACACCAGTTCCCTTGATCGAACGCGGCTCGTACGCGGACATGGCTTGTCCTTTTACGGCAGGCACACGTTCGATGTTATATCTCTTTCCCACGCTCACCGCACCGTCGCCCAGCACACGCCCCAACTCGGACCCATTGCGAATCTCATCGATCAATTTCATGGCGCCGGCTTCATCGCCCCAGGTCATGAGTCCAGCTTCCGCGGCAACACCCAACGCGCCACCAATCTCAATCGAATCAAGACCGAGATCATTTACCTGCCAGTTCAAACGCCCGATGCTATCGAGCGAATCAATTTCAAGGTTTGTACCCATCAGCCCGATCGTCTCATATTCAAGCGGCGAGACGATGATCTTGCCATCCTCTCCACCAAACACATTCGAGCATCTGATCGTGCAGCCCGCCATGCAGGCATGCGACGCTTCCGACGGCTTGCCGCGTTCCAATGTAAACGCCCGCAATGCGTCGCCGCTGATATTTTCCATGTGCTCAAATGTGCCGCGTGAAAAATTGCGCGCGGGCAACGCCGCAAAACTCTGGCACATCGGTGCGATGGCAGCGGTCCCATAATCGCGATAGGTGATGGATTGCGGATGCTCCAAGACGGAGTTTGTGTAATCTTTTTGTGCGACTTTGAACGCTTCCACATCGACGACAGGCGGCTTCTGCCCACCAGCGTTATCGAACACGATGGCTTTTAATCCCTTCGAGCCCATCACCGCGCCGAGTCCGCCACGAGCGGCGATGCGCGCTGGGACTCTGTCCTTATCAATATTCTGGATACCTGCCGCCTTCATCCGCATCTCGCCGCCGGGTCCGATCATGGCGACCGCGACCTTATCTCCATATTTTGCAAGCAGTTTTGGCGCAGTGGCATAAACACCCAGGCCAGCGACATCTTCCGCGCGTTCCCATTTTGCGCCGTTGACAAGTGAAAGGTGTAATATCCAGAAACCATCCTGTTCTGGCTGATCTTCGATAATAAGCGCGAAGATGCCCATGTTGGTCATGTGCAAGCCTGTCCGCCCACCCGCATTGGATTCCTTGATTCCGCCCGTTAGAGGGGATTTGCCACCCACAGAAATTCTATCGGTGGACGAGAGCATATGCCCCACGAGCAGACCCGGTGCAAATATAAGTTTATTCCCCGCGCCAAGCGGATCACATTTCGCGTCCACTTCATCGAGCAGGATGCGCGCCAAAAGTCCGCGCCCGCCGAGCCGCTTCCATGAGTCGGGAACAGATTCTTGTTTAAGTGTTTGTTCCCGCACATTCACGCGCCAGATTTGGGATTTGTATTCAGCCATTATGTACTCAAAATCTCTCTCAATTAATTATCAGCAAAATTGAACGATACCAACACAGTAGCATTTATTGTAATATTGCCCGGGCTAAATGCTTGAACAACTTCATCAACGGATGCCCTTCCCATCTCATGACCAGAGTACCGTGAGGACAAAGTATCGGGATTTACATCTTCAATATGAATTACTTTCCCAAGCTTTACATCGGCAGCAAGGCAATAATTTTCAGCTTTTTCCCGAGCGGCTTCGACAGCCTGGCGTCTTGCCATAGCGCGTAATTCCTTGAGCTTAATAGTCTGGAATTGTACGAAACTAATTTGATTCACCCCGACATCCACAATGTTAATCAAGAAATTTTCCAATTCATTCAAATCGTAAATTAACACACGAAAATCCACTTTTGCTATATAGCCTAAAAACTTTTCCTGCCCTCCATCATACCGCCAAGATCTTTCAAGACTAATTCTCGACGAGCTAGCTTCTTTGCGAAAAGCAATTTTCTGAAGATATTCATTTACTGCCTGAGAAGTATCTCTCACTGCTTTAAATGAATCTCTTGGGTGTTGTTCAGTGTGATAAACAGCGAAATCTACAGAAACAAAATCCGGCTCGGTCTTAACGATTGAAGATCCAAATACAGTAATACCAAATGGCTGGCGGATAGCTTGATCTGTTGTCATTTAGTACCTCCTTGAATATAAACACCAAGTAATGCAACTACAGTATATCCAAGTCTGTTTTCAAAAACTTGCAACTGCAATGAAAAATCAATCAAACAAACTCACAACCGCTTCCCTAAATATCTTCGTATGATAATCTACATCCGCTTCAGTAATTTCAGATGAGATCAGCGCCATATTGTGAAAGGGTGTCATAAGAATACCACGATTGAGCGCAAAGAGATGCATGTAACGGTCAAGTTCGTGATCGATGGCGGCGAACGCCTCACCGCCGTTACGTGGAGGCGTGGGGCGAAACCAGTATTCAGAGCGATTGCCGAGTCGCTTCACGACCCAGGGCAGGTCAAATTCTTTGATGACAGTTTCAACGCCTTCGGTAAACTTCTCCTGTAATTGGATCGCTTTTGAATAAAACTCATCCGTTAACACATTTTGAAGCGTGGCTTTCATCGCGGCTATGGACAGCGCATTCCCTGCTAATGTCCCGCCAATGCCGCTGACATCCGCGTCGTCCATATTCAGCCGCGCGGTGAATTGCTGGCTGACTTCCTCGGTAAAACCATAGACCGCCGCGGGCACTCCTCCAGCCAGGGGCTTGCCAATCGTCAGGAAATCAGGCTGAAGTCCGAATGAAGCGCTGTATCCGCCTGGACCCGTGCAGATGGTGTGAGTCTCGTCGATGATGAGATAGGTCCCGTATTTGCGAGTCAACTCACGCAGCGCATCATGGTAGCCAGAGTCAGGATGAATGATACCGATATTGGTCATCACAGGTTCGGCAAGAACGGCGGCAACGTCACGCGCAGATAGCGCAGTTTCGAGCGCGGCGATGTCGTTAAACTCAATGACCTTCGTGGTGAGCAGCGGATCAACTTGCGGGCCCATGTTGTTTGGGCGCGACATGGGCGTGCCTTCTTCATCGAGCACGATCAGGGTCTCGTCCACAGAGCCGTGATAACAATAATTGAAGACAAGGATCTTCGGACGATTCGTGAGCATACGCGCCATGCGCAAAACAAAACGATTCGCATCCGTAGCGGTGAGGGCGAACTGCCAATATGGAAGCTTGAAGCGGCGCTGTAATTCTTCGCCAACCCAGATCACATCTTCATATGGCAGCATCAGTGTGATGCCTTTTTGGATCTGCTCTTGAATGGCTTTAACAGTTGCATCCGGCGAGTGGCCTGTCATTGCGCCAGTGTCGCCGAGACAGAGGTCGATGTAGTCGTTGCCATCCACATCGGTGAAATGTGCGCCCCTGGCTTCTTTTACAAAAACCGGGAAGGACCCCGCCCAACGGATCATCCACAACATCGGCACGCCGCCATGCAATGACTTGCGCGATCGCTGATAGAGTTCATAGGATTTCGGATGAGCCTTGTGAAAGACCTGTTCCTCCTGAGTAAGAAGCGCCGCAAGACGTGAACGATTCAATGTATTCGTCATTTATTTTTGCCTTGAGTCATTAGACCCATTCAACGGAAATGTTACAGAGCATTTGCAAAAATATTGGAATGGCTGTATATTATTGACCCAGGTGGGGTTCGTAATTTCACAAATTGTCCCAGCTGGGGCTTTCTTTATATCCATATGAACACTGAGAGGCAATCCATGGAAGATCTAACACTCGGAAATTTATTCGATACATTCGGCCATCAAAACAGCCGTTTCAAATTACTGCCTTATTTCACCGTGTGTTTCGGCGTTTTTCCCTCGGCACTTAGGATCGTTTTGCCGCTGGAAGGGTCCAAGGAAATCATTGATAAGATCCTGACCCATATGGGCCTCGAAAAATTTTCATTCACGCCAGTCTTCAAGAACTGGCTCACTGACGATTCAAAAGATGCAAAAATGTCGGACGATTATGCCAATGAATATGTATTCAAAAGCGAATCAGGGCAGATGCTTATCCATTTCCTTTCGATGTATCAATCGATCCAGATCCACTTATTGTATAACCTGAATAACCCTGAAACTGAAAAATGGATCCTGGACACCAACCACAGCCTTCGTTCCACATATGGAGCTGAAAAAATGCCGGGCTTCAAGGTGCTCGTAGCCGGGGAAAGCGGATTTTACACGGAGGACGTGAACACGGTCGATTTTCGATCCATTAACATCAACGAGTTATACAATGATGATTTCGTCGAGATCGACGCCATTATTTCGCAATCCATGACGAAGAACGAGGCAGGCATTATTCTGCTACACGGAGAATCCGGCACAGGCAAGACCAGCTACATCAAGCACTTGATCTCCAAGTATCAGGATAAGGAGTTCATCTTTATCCAAAATGATTTTGTGAAAGACCTGCTCAAACCGTCCTTCATCTCATTCCTGCTGCGCAACAAGAATGCGATCCTGGTCATAGAGGATGCCGAGAAGGTTGTTGTCTCGCGCGAGAATTCGGGTAACGACTCGGTTGTTTCAACCATCCTCCAGTTGACTGACGGTCTCTTCAGTGACTTCCTCAACATAAAGATCATCTGCACCTTCAATACGAATATTGACCGCATTGACAAAGCCCTGCTCAGGAAGGGAAGGATGATCGCAAAATACAAATTCAATCCGTTGTCGTCTGAGAAGACGGCCCTGCTCGCTCAAAAATTGGGACACAAGAATGTCACTGGCAGTCTCACGCTGGCAGATATTTTCGAACTGGACAAACGCAGCTTTGATAATACGACCCGAAAAGGAATAGGATTTTCTCAAACCTAAACAGGGAAGAAGATAAGTAGACGGCAGCTCTGTAGTTTCTTTCTACTTAATATTCTCCTTCAACGATTCCCCAAATATCCTCAAGCCATCATGGATCTGTTCAGAGCTCACATTCAACGGTGGGATAAAACGCACAGTATTGTCGTACGTTCCGCAGGAAAGCAGGAGCAAGCCCTTTTCTTCTGCAGAATGGATCACGTCTTTGACTAGCTGTTTGGCTTTGTCGGCGCGGCCATCGACGATAAACTCAGTGCCGATCATCAGACCCAGCCCGCGCACATCGCCGATCTGTGGATAATCCTCCTGAAATTTGCGGAGACCCGTCATCAACTGGATGCCACGCTCATTTGCATTTTCCAGCATTTTATCATCGCGCAGCGCGCGGATGGTCGCGACGCCCGCCGCGCACGCCACGGCTTTGCCTCCGTACGTCCCGCCATTGGAGCCCACATCCAGCTTGAGCATAATATCTGTGCGGGTGAAGACTCCTGAAAGCGGCATGCCCGAAGCGAGTCCCTTTGCGGCAGTGATGATATCCGGCACGATCTCAAAGTGCTCAAGCGCGAACCATTTGCCTGTGCGCCCAAAGCCGGACTGGACCTCATCGAAGATCAACATGATCTTGTGTCTGTCACAAATTTCGCGCAGACCTTTCATAAACGACTTTGGAGGAACGACATATCCGCCCTCACCCAAAACTGATTCCACTAAAATAGCCGCTGTCTCCTTTGGAGCGGTCTGTGAGGCGAGCAAATACTCGAGCTGTTCGAGCGCGTATTCTGAGGCTTCTGCTTCGGTCATTTTCAAGCGGAACGCGTATGGGAACGGCGAGACAAAAACGCCCGAAGGCAATGGGCCAAACCCCGTCCGGTAAACTGTCTTGGAGGTTGTCAACACCATCGTGCCAGCCGTACGTCCGTGGAAGGAGCCGCTGAAAACGATGACGTTTTGTCTGCCTGTCGCAATCCGTGCGATCTTGATCGCGTTCTCCACTGCCTCCGCACCGGAGTTGGCAAAATAGAATGAATCGATCGAAGGCGGCGCGATGGTGCGTAGTTCTTCAATAAGCTGTAACATCGGTTTATGGATCACGAGATTGGCTTGCGCGTGCAGGAACAACCCAGCCTGTTCGCGAATCGCTTCGACGACTCTGGGGTGGCAGTGACCTGTGTTGGTCACACCGATGCCACAGGTGAAGTCCAGCAGTTTGCGTCCATCGTCTGTATAGATATATGAGCCTTCGGCGCGGTCTGCAACAAAGTTAAAGATGCGCGTCCAGACGGGGGCCATGTGAGGGAAGTTTTCGGTGTACAGTGTGTTCATGTGTCAAGTTTTCCTGTGTCAGGTGTCATGCCTACATTTTGAGAGATTTTTTCAAGCCGCCAATCAAAGCTTTAGCCTTCTCTGCTTGTTGATATTCTGTTTTGAAGGTCTGTTCATTGATGTAACTAATATCAAGAGCTGCATAAAGAAGAGATTGGACCTCCACCGCCGAACGGCGCGCGATACTCAAAAATCTGGCGAACTCGGTTCTTGGTTCGCAATCGAAGCCTTCTGCTATATTGGACATAGCAGATACAGCTGCACGTTGAAGCTGATCGCGCAATCCATAATCCTTTGCAAGAGCACCCGAGCTTGTTAATCGGTAAATATCAGCTACTAGCTTACGCGCCTCTTGCCATGCAATAATATCTTCAAATTTCTTTATGAGTGGCATATTTCATTCCGGAATGTAAACATGGCAACGTGACACAGGGCAACTTGGCACTTAAGTTTGCGCCACCATCACATGTTTGGTGATCTGGTAATCTCCAATCGCTTCGGCGGAAAGGTCTTTGCCAAAGCCAGATTGCTTGAATCCGCCGTGGGGCGTTTCGGATGTCAAGGGCAAATGATCGTTGATCCAAACGGTACCAAATTCCAGTTCGGAAGAGATGCGCATGGCGCGCCCAATGTCCTTCGTAAAGACTGAAGCGGCAAGTCCGTATAACACATCGTTCCCCATGGTGAGCGCATCGGCCTCATTCTCGAATTCCTGCACCGTGATGACAGGGCCAAACACTTCCTGTTGAATGATCTCCCAATCCTGTTGAACGTCCGAGATCACCGTCGGCTCATAGTAATAGCCTTGATCAAATCCGCTGGGTACACCGCCACCCGTCAGGATATTTGCGCCCTGTGCTTTGGCGCGATCCACAAAACCAGAAACGCGCTCTCGCTGAATGCGCGAAATCAATGGCCCCATTTGGACTCCATCATCAAACGGCAATCCGATTTTGATATTCTTCATCGCCTCGACTACCGCCTCCTGCATGACCTTGACCTTACCCTTCTCGACATATAGACGAGTCGCAGCGGTGCAATCCTGACCTGTATTCAGCGTCGCCGCCATAGAGGCTTTCGCGGCAACCAATTCCGGGTCCGCGTCATCAAACACGATGATGGGAGCCTTGCCGCCGAGTTCCAGATGGACGCGCTTCAAGGTATCCGCGGCGGTTTTCATAATGCGCTTGCCAGTGGCAGTTGAACCTGTGAGGCTGATCATGCGCACATCAGGATGTTCAACCAGGGCCTGACCAGTTTCATTGCCACCGGAAAGCACATTTACCACACCATCAGGGATGCCTGCCTCTTTGATGAGTTCCGCAAACATGAGCGTAGTGAGAGGCGTGCCAGGCGCGGGCTTGAGAACGATAGTGCAACCTGCTGCC
>JAXIPJ010000287.1:0-2939 GCA_045402985.1 Anaerolineales bacterium | reverse complement strand
TCTCGCCATCAGCGACTGCGCGGAAGATCTCGATTTCGCGCGCGAGACCTCCGAGGTTTTTGGAGACGTCGGAGGTCCGTTGTGTGTATTCCAACATCACCACCGCGTCTGCACCGTTGGGTAACATACCGCCTGTGTGGATCAAAGCGCATCGACCTTCAGATAATTCAAACCAGGCGGAGTCTCCCATTGGCACTTCGCCGATGAGAGTCAAATAAGCGGGCAATGAGTCAGATGCCCCGAATGTGTCACGCGCGCGGACAGCGTAGCCATCCACAGTTGTACGTTGGAAATCAGGTAGAGGATGCGGTGCGACGATGTCTTCCACCAGGACGCGACTCAAAGATGAAGAAACGTCAACCGATTCAGAATCAATCATCAGCGGGGGAAGATGCGAAAATAACAGATCACGCGCGGCGTCGGGAGGGAGAAGAGTCAGGAATTCGGGCATGAGGGAATAAAGTAATTGGTAATTCGTAATCGGAGAATTATGGATTGGAGGTTGTTAGCGGAGCCAGAAGGTTAGGGTTAGGAAGTATATCGTCAGGCCAAAGACGGCGAGGGCGGTGACAGTCAGGAGAGTCCAGTTTGTGGGTGCGCCGAGGGAAATGTTTTGAAGTTGAAAAATTTGAAATAGGGCAAAGGGAAGCGTGAGGAAGACGGGCCAGATGAGCGAGAGTGGAAGTCCAAATAGGGGTGAGGCGGCAAAGAGCAAGTAGGCAAGCAAAACAAAAAGATGATGCAATGGCACCACGCGTTCCCAGCTGAGGCGGGTCAGGAAGTTGACGCGGCTATATTTTTGGTCTGACGCGAAAGATGGGAAGTCCATCACGATGAAGTATGCAAAGGCGAGAAACGTAAGCGGAATCGTGAGGGTGAGGAAGTCATGTGTCTCGCCAGCCTGTAGAATGTACGCAATGGCCGGAAAGACGTAGGCCAGTTGCGCCGCAAGTAGGAATTCGCCGAATCCGCGATTGACAAAACGGAAAGGAGGAATGGCATAGATGAGGACAATGACGCTGGAGAGCAGGAAAAAGAGGAAAGCAGCAACAGGCAAATGGTTATTGGTAAATAGGATATAGGCAATGAATCCAAGGATAGTGAGCGCTGCGATTGAAATATAAAGTGCGTTATTCCGCAGAGATTGCCTGGCTTTACGTGTTTCGTTTTCGAGCAGAGGTTCCACGTCCAGACGAAAAACATCAGACAAAAGATTCATGCTCATTTGCGCCAGGAGAACACTGACAAGGCCAAGCCAAAAGGAATCCGTGAGGAACGGAACCGCCAGGTAATTGGCAATGCTGGCGCCAAGGGAATATGTGAGCGCGGCGAGGAGAAGGTGGAGAGGGCGAATGAGTTTTAGCAATTTACGATTCCGATTTTTATTGGTAATTGGTCAGCAGTAATTTGTTAGTTAAAAGGTATTCTTCTAATCTCTCGACCGCCTGCGGGAGATTCTTGCGTCCGAGGCCGAGTCGAAAATGGTTGTGAGGGTCATCATACATCGAACCCGGTAAAAGCAGGACACCGGCTTTGCGGACGAGGTCATCGCAGAAGGCTTCGATATCACCTTTCAATAAACGGGGAAATCCCATGGAACCTGCCTTGGGGCGGTTCCAAGAGAATAAATCTGCGTGGCGGTCAAACAGGTCATCGATCACTGTCAGATTGTGTTTGATGATATCAAGATTCCGCTGTGCCAGTTTTTGTCGATTGCGCATGGCAACTTCAGCGAGAAATTCGCTGGGGGCAGAATTGCAGATCGTGGTGTAATCCTTGAGCGCTGCCATGTTCTCGTAAATCTTTTTATTTTTTGTAGCGATCCACCCAATGCGTAAACCTGCAAGTCCATACGTTTTCGATGTAACGCCCAACGAAACCGCATGCTCGCCCAAATCGCACGCGGCGGGGAGACGTTCTACAGGGTCATATTCTGATTCGCGATAGACTTCATCTGAAAAGAGTAACAGGTTGTTCTCTTGCGCGAATTCATGTACGGTTTCGTAATCTGCGCGCGACATCAAATAGCCTGTAGGATTATGCGGTGTGTTAATGATAATGGCTTTAGTATTGGTTCGCAGGAGTTGACGCAGCTCATCCAA
This sequence comes from Anaerolineales bacterium, assembly GCA_045402985.1. GTDB lineage: Bacteria > Chloroflexota > Anaerolineae > Anaerolineales > Villigracilaceae > Defluviilinea. The sequence continues at coordinate 837 of JAXIPJ010000287.1, read as the reverse complement.
ATCGAGCGCCCAGTTATTCTCCTCACGCGCCTGCCAGAGACTCACATCACAACCCGCGGCGCGCGCCACTTCCGCAAGCGATTGATATCCAGGCGAATGAACGATGACATGATCCCCGCTTTGGAACATGGTGTTCATGAAAATAAAAATTGCCTCTTCCGCACCTGTGTGGACGAGAACATGTTCAGGTCCAAGCGTTTCATAGAGTTTGGAGATTTCTTTTCGCAGAGCAGGGCTTCCCAGTGATTCAGTATAGCCTAACCACACTTGCTGGAATTTCTCGGTCGCGTCAGGTTCAAGCGCGAGCAAATCCGCGATGGACATGGCTTCGCAATCCGACGAACAAAGCAGAAATTCGGTGTTGAATTCGTATTTGGCAAAGAATCGTTCGAGTTTGAATGGAGGCAGATTCATGAAATCCTTTTTAAACACGAAGACCACAAAGGCCACGAAGGTTTATCAGATCACGCAACAAGAAGATTTCCCGTGGGTTTTCCTTTGTGCCCGTAGTGTCCTTTGTGTTTAATAAACTTATTTCAAAACTTTCTTCATATCGCGATAATGGGTTTGGTTATGGATGTATAACATTTTTATCATTTCACGAATCGCGGTGATATTTAAAAAGGGATGACGGCCATTAATTTCAAGCTCTTCCTCTTTCAAGCCCGAAACCCAGGCAATGGAGTTGGATCTCACTTCTTTATATTGCTCGAGTAATTCGGAGGGAGTCAGATTTTTCGATTGACCGTTACAATGCCGCGCAACAGGCAAGAAGTAAAGACCTGACTCCCTCCGAATTAATCGAGCAATATAAAGAAGTGAGATCCAACTCCATTG
>JAXIPJ010000394.1:0-14615 GCA_045402985.1 Anaerolineales bacterium | reverse complement strand
CCGTTTTCAAATGATCAGCATCCGCACCCCAGGGCGCATCCCATTTCGCGGCTTCGACTGCGCGTTTGGCAGCATCAATTACTTGCTGAGGGGTACGTCCCGTGCGAGCATTCTCACGGACAGATTGCTGGGCAAAGATCGGCGCGAACTTCGTGCCACGCACTGCGGCAATATGCCCAGGCGTGGCAAGTCCGAGACGGTCACCGAAGCTGAAAGAGGGAGCAAGCGAGAGTGGAGTCAGCATGGTAGTTTCCAGTTCTAAACAAATGTCGTTGCGAGGAGGACATTTGCTCTTTCCGACGAAGCAATCCCCAACACAACGAGGAGATTGCTTCGGGCTACACCTGCCCTGGTGGGCGGCGCCAGGGAGAACAAGATCGACCTCGCAACGACATAACTCTTTTGTTTCTTTTAACTGATATAACCGATTAAGGCGGAGGCTGAATTAATTCGAGGGTGATGCCATCGGGATCGATAAAGTAAATGGTATAGCCACCCTTATTCACCCCAGCTTCAATCGCAATCGGTTTCTCGGCTTTGAACTTAACGCCCAAGCCTTTGAGTCTATGGAACTCTGCATGAATGTCATCCACCATGAACGCCCAGTGACCCACACCTGTACGATTGGTATCCAATGGAATGTTCTGGCCGCGCGGGTGAATATATTCCACTAATTCAATGTGATGACGTGAGATCGGGATCGTCTCGCCGGGTACAAGCAGTTGAGCCACCTTGAGGTGCGCATCTGGAAAACCCACCAATCTGCTGGTGTATTCATTGTGCTGGGTTTGACCACGGACAAATTCCAAGCCCAGCATCTCGGTGTACCATTTCACGGACGCTTCGATGTTGCTGACAGTAAATGAAACATGCCAAAACCCGCGCATCATAGCAGAACCTCACGTACTTTTTTTTCCATCAGAACCAGGGACTCCTTCGGTGTGGATTTACCTGTTACAGCTTCCTGCACACCCGACCACAGGATATCTTCAATGAGTGGATATTTCGCGAATTTTGGCGGGATCATCGCATAATGAGTGATCGTCTCTTCCAATGTCGCCATTCGCTTTGCATCATGCTCAGTCCACTGCCCAGATTGGTCTTTCATCTTTTTGAAAATACTTTGTCGCACTGGTGTGTGTCCGCCAACGCTGGCTTCGTGCCATTGAACTTCGTGGCTGGTGAGATACTTCGCTAATGCAAGCCCACCTTCTGGGTCACGCGCTGCCTTGGGAATGGCGAATGTATGTCCCCCGGCATATGACTTGCGAATCCCTGTTGGGCCCGCAGGATAAGGCACAACGTCGAATTGATCGAATACCGCGCATGTCTCCCGCTTCTGATATAGACCATAGAAACCTGGCCACTCGCCAATCATCAGTACATCGCCATTGCGAAATCGCTCTGAAATTTCATCGTAATACCAGTTCTCGATCAAGTCTGGAGGGGTAACACAATCAACTGTGTGTACGCGATGAAGAAAGTTCAACGCCCATTCGCCCGCTTCACTGTTGAAGATCGGATTGAGCTCTGCATCAAATAAGTCACCGCCGGCCATGCCCAGCATTTCATAGAATGTGCCAAACAGACCGGAATGTCTGCCGGGAAAAGCAAAGCCATAAAAGCCATCGCGCTTGAATTTGACCATTTGGGAGGCGGCTTCATCCCATGTTTGGGGGGCGGAAATTAGATCAGCGCGATAGAAAAGCAGGCGGGCGTCGAGGTTGCGTGGCAGTTGCATCAGCTTTTCGTGAGTCTGATCCATTCCATTTGCGAATCGGCATAAGTCCAGCACGCGCGGCACAAAGTCGCTCAGTTCACCTGCATTCACAAGTTCGTCCAATGGACGCAGATGTTCAGCCTGCGAAGGGCAATACTTGGTGTGTGTTGAGATGAGGTCATAACGACCATTCTCGGTGCCGAGATCTTTTGCCATACGTTCGTTCAACTCAACATGCGGCAGGCGCACATCCACATGCAGGCGATAACCCGTTTGTTCTTCAAAAGCCCGTAGTAATTCCAACAGGCCATCATATTGAGGCCCGCCAATCAGTGCAAGATGTAATTCCTTCATTAGAACATCGCCTCCACGGCTTCCACAATATCAGCCGGTTGGGGTAGGACTGCATTTTCGAGTGATTCGGCAACGGGGATCGGGACATGCTTTGCTCCCAACCGATGGGGAGGCATGATCAACGAATCTGGAGCTTGTTCATACATCCGGGCAATGATCTCCGCCCCAAGCCCGCAATTGCTATGCGACTCATGCACAACAAGCAGACGGCCGGTGCCCTTTACCGACTCGAGGATCGTATTCATATCCAGCGGCTCAATCGTCCGCAAGTCAATGACTTCGGCTTCGATGCCTTTCTGCGAAAGGGTTTCAGCCGCTTCGAGCGCGAACAATAAGGTGCGCGAATAAGATACGATCGTGATATCACGTCCATCGCGTTTGATTTCCGCCTTGCCAATAGGAATGGAATAATCTTCGTCAGGCACATTGCCTTTGGTGTTATATAAAAGTTTATGTTCAATAAAGATCACAGGGTTTCCCGCGCGGATACTGCTCTTGAGCAATCCCTTTGCATCCGCCGGCGTGGAAGGCGCCACGATGATGAGACCTGGCACTTGTGCCAGCCATGACTCAAATGATTGCGAGTGTTGCGCGCCGTTGCCACGCCCTCCGCCCTGTTGTGCACGCACGACCATGGGGATAGACACTGTGCCGCCGGACATATAACGGAGTTTTGCGGCTTGATTCACGATTTGGTCAGCTGCCACCAGCGCGAAATCCATGAACAACAATTCCACCACGGGTCGCAACCCGGCCATCGCTGCGCCAATGCCGAGGCCAACAAAACTGGATTCGCTGATGGGCGTATCGCGTACGCGCTCTGCGCCAAACTCGTCGATCAGCTCCTTCGTCACGCGAAAGATGCCGCCGTGGTGGCCTATATCCTCACCCATTAGGAAAACCCGTGGATCAACTCGCATCTCTTCACGGAGCGCATCATTTAAGGCCTGGGCATACGTTATATTTGGCATGGAATTAATTCACCCTAAATAAATACATCTGTGAATGCATCGGCTGGTTCCGGCGCGGGGCTGGATTCGGCAAACTGGAGGGCATCCGCGATAATCGCCTCAGCTTCGCCATCGAGGCGTGACAGATCTGCATCAGTGCATCCAAGCTCAAGCAGACGACGCCCACAACGAACAATCGGTTCACTTTCTTTAGCCTTCGCCACCTCTTCTTTCGTGCGATAAATTTCCGGGTCGCCCATCATGTGTCCCCATAAACGATAGGTCATTGCTTCGATGTAAATCGGACCACCTCCCGCCCGTGCCTTGATTGCCGCCTGCTCAACCACGGTATACATCGCCTCAACATCATTCCCATCAACTTGAATGGACTCGAAACCAAATGAGGCGGCGCGTTTGTGAGTCTCGACCACTGAGGTAGTTTCATGCGATGGAGTCATCTCGGAATACAAGTTGTTCTCACAAATGAGAATCAAGGGCAATTTCCAAATGACGGCGAGATTCAAAGATTCGAGAAAGACTCCCTGATTGACAGCGCCTTCTCCAAAATAAGCCAGCGCAACATTATCTTTCTTTTGTAACTGTGAGGCGAGCGCCGCTCCGGCGGCATGAGGAACACCAGCGGCTACGATTGCGTTTGCACCAAGCAGACCCACAGACGGATCAGTAAAATGCATCGAACCACCTTTGCCTTTGGAACAGCCAGTGACTTTGCCCAGCATTTCAGCCATCGCCGCACGTACACTTAATCCTTTTGCAATTGCCTGGCCATGACCACGATATGTACAGGTCATGTAATCATCTTTTCGCAGCGCCCAGCAACCACCCACCGCGCTTGCTTCCTGACCCACGCAGGGGTGAAATGAGCCGCGAATTTTCCCCTGTTGATATAGGTTGCGAATTGTTTCTTCAAATTTGCGAATGACAAGCATTTGTCGATAGGCGTCTTGCAGGCGCTCCGGGGTCAAGGGCATGGAATTATCTCCTCGTTTCTATGTTATCTATGCTACGATCTCAGATGGATTCACACTTCGCGCCTCATTCATGGAACGATAGGCTGCTTCCACCACACGTAATGTGCCGAGATTATCTTCTGCAGAAGTTAGCGGTTCACCACCGGTTTGGATCGCCTCCATCAACGAAGCCATGGGGCCGTAAAAGGCATCGGGAATCCATTTGCCCGGCAGGGTGGCTGAAAAATTTCTCTCCGGCTGAGTCCGACTCGTGAACTTTAGCGTATCGCTGCGACCATCGGGGTAATCGTAATTGGTGCCAATGGTGCCTTCGATAAGACCACCTGTGCCCAGCACACGAAAGAGCGAATACAAACCAGGAGACCAGTCGAAATGACAGATTGCGATCAGGATTTGCAACCCGTTGGCATATTCCCAGGTGGTGATGGTTTTGGTCTCGCCCACGGCTTGCTGAGTTGGGTGTTTGGTATGACGACTGGTGACGAGCGTTGGGTCACCGAAGAGAAATCGTAAGGAATCAAGATAATGAAGGGAGTGGAATAAAACCTCAAGGCGCGGCTGGCTGGCAAGCCAGGGCCACATATCCCATGGCGTGTGGATGCTCACCTGTACTTGAACATCCAGAATGTCACCCAGCCAGCCTTCAGCCATGATAGTCCGTGTGGCTTGAATGATCGAACTCCAGCGAAATTGTTGATGTACTGCGATCTTCAAATCGGCCTGGCGCGCGAGGGCTGTCATCTCGACCGCTTCAGCGTATTTATTGGAGAATGGTTTCTGACATAACAAATGTTTCCGGGCATCTATGGCTTTACTTACGATATCACGTTGTTCCCATGGCACCACCGCTATGTCTACGATCTGGACCATTGGGTCGAGCAAAACTTCATCCAGTGATCGATAAACTTTGTTCAAATTATTCGCCTGTACAGTTTTCTCTGCGGCTTCGTAGTTTTGGTCATAGCCACCAATCAAATTAAAACCACTTGCTCTGTAAGCGGGGATATGGCCGTAATTCACGATCCCACCGCACCCAATGAAAGCGATACCATAATCAATTTTCTGAGGCAGCTTGTGTTCGAACGCGGCCTGGATGACCTGTGGTATTGAGTCGATCATCATAAAGGTATTAGCCTTTAACTGCGCCGATCAACAAGCCACGCGTAATATATCTTTCCAGGACAATAGCAATAACGATGACAGGAACGATCATAATCAAGATCAATACGGACATATTCCACCATTGAGGGCCGCGCGTGGCATTTTGAGCAACAATGGTCAATGGCAAAGTTTGCACCTTAGCGCTTGAAAGGAACAGGGCCAACAGATACTCATTCCAGGTAAAAACCAGAACAAATAGAAACGTGGCAACCAGACCCGGCACTGCCAGCGGCAGAACAATGGATGAGAAGATACGATAACGTGAAGCGCCGTCAATGGAGGCGCATTCTTCCAATTCAATTGGGATCGTGCTTATGTAATCGCGCATCAACCAGATCACAATCGGCAGGTTGCTAGTCACATAGGTAATAATCAATGCCGCGTATGTATCTAACAAATGCAGGCGCTGAAATAAGATATAGATTGGGATGACAACTGCTACCGGGGGCAGCATACGCTGTGAAATCATCCAGAAGGCGATATCATTATTCCCCAAAGCACGCTTGAAGCGTCGGCCAATCGTTTGCAACAGAATAAAAAACACTGCTGTAGAAACAGCAAGCGCGATCTGCCATGGCACACCCAGGGAAACGGTGACAATGCTTAATATTACGCAGCCGATGAAGGTCAATATCGCACCTACGCGCGGACGGTATTCAAACCTAACGAGCGCATATGCGGCAGTAACACCGAGCGCCAGGGCGATCAAAGCGCTGGCAGGAGCAACAATAAGGGTATTGCTAAAATTTCGAATGGTATCCTGGCTGAGATCCCCCACCAAAATATACTTCCAGGCATCCAATGAAGGTTTAAAGTCAATGAAAGGGATATAAAACGGACCCTCGGCGACCTGGCTGGAAATCTTAAAGGAAGTTATTACCAGCCAGTAAAGCGGAAATAAGATCAGAAATGCCCAGACCCCAAGCACCAGGTAAGATAAAGCTGCGCCAACAGGTGAGGGTGTATTGATTGATTTGCTTTGAAACCAGCGCTTCATATATTCCTGTATTCCTACTCCAAATTTAATAGCAACGCGATAGGTTACTCTTCTAGAGGGTTTCCACAGTCCGTTGACGGATCAAATTAACAAAAATCATGGCAAAAAATGTCACGAGAAAGAGAAGCATGTATGCCACCGCGGCTGAAGCGCCTATGTCCAGCGCGCGCCAATTAATGAAGGCATGCATAGTCAGTGACTGGGTGGCCGTACCCGGTCCGCCATTTGTCATGACGTTGGGCAAATCCACGATCTTAAAAGCCTCGATCAGCCGGATCAGAATCAAAGTCATACTCACGGGCAGAATTGCGGGCCAGGTAATATGCTGGAAAATCTGCCAGGAATTCGCACCATCAACTGTAGCTGCCTCGATGGGCTCCACAGGCTGGCTCTCTAATGCGGCGACAAGCACGATAAACATAAAGGGTGTCCACTGCCAAATATCGGCAATTAAAATGGCGGTTCGAGCACCCCAGGCATTGTTCACCCAGGAAAAATCAACCAGACCCATGGCCTGCCAAATAGGCGTGAACGGCCCTTTACTTGTGTCGGTGAGCATCCGAAACATGTAAGCAACGCCCACTGGCGTAATCATCATAGGGAGCAAAAATATCACCCGGAAGAAGCGCCGCCCCGGCAGACGTTGTACTGTAAGCATTGCCAGACTTAAACCGAGGATGTATTGAAAAAAGATCCCTACAAAAACATAAACGAGCGTAACACTGGCAGTTCCTAATCGACCCCCATTCCACAATGTATGCACCAACATCCAGGTTAGCGCTCCCAAGCCAAAGGTTAACAACACCCGACCGATTAAGCCGCTCATGGAAACTCTGGCATTCAATAAATATCGAGCCAAAAAAATGGCTAAAGCAATAACAACTACACCAAATACGATCCAAGTTAAGGGAGTGTTGGGCGCAAATTTCCCAAGGAAGTGAGTCCCGTCAGATCCGATGAACAACTTTTTATAATTAGCTAATCCAACAAAGGTGAGCTTAAAGCCGCCCGGAGCAATATCGAATTTTGCCAGAGAGACGTATAACGATGCAATCAAAGGAAAGATGGATAAGAACAACAAAGCCAGGACTGTTGGCAAAATAAAAACTGACCCAGCCAGACGATCGGCAACGGTCGAAATTACGGAATGGAGACTGGATGATTGTGGCTCAACGGGTTCAGGATTCATGGCATCGATCTTTAATAAAGAGGCTCAAGGCCCAAGCCAATTTGAGTTGGGCCTTGAGGATTCGAATTCAGCCTACATTACTATGAGTCTACTTGGCTCCAATGGTTCCCTTATAGAAAGTCAGTTGCGCATCACGGCCTTCTTCCTCCGTGATTGCCTCCCAGGAGTCATATAACTGTTGCGCGGCTTCGTCAGTTGTAAGATCTCCAGCAATGTATTCAGAAAGAATCCGGTCCAGCTCTACCTGAATATATTTCTGGTTCTTCGGAATTCGCAGATCCGCAACCATGTTCGGGCTGTTCAGGCTGTCTTCGATACCACTTAAGTAGCTGTCAGCGGCAGCCTCACTAAAGCCTGCATCAATCCAGGCTTGCTTGTTTTCAAACTGCGAAATGCGGAAGGGATTGTAGCCAGTCGCGCCAACGACTACATCCGCATTGGATTGCGCCGGTTGAGCCATGTATGAGAAGAAAGCATAAGCAGCATCTTTCTCTTTTTGATCAACTGCCGCATTGACTGCGCCTGCCCAGCCACCAAAGGAGGCAAACGGCGCATGATTCACGCCATCGATCGCGTAAGGGCAGGTTGTGGCGTCGCAGGCAACGAGTTTGCCAGTATCCCAATCCAGAACTTCCGTTGAACCAGGGTTGATCAATGCGCCTACCTTGTCGGTTACCTTCGAGTCAGGAGCAATGGCGAGTGGTCCAATATCGCCCCAGTCCATAGTGAGAGCACATCGGCCGGAGATGAACAAGCCGCGGGAATCACCAACGCCTTGATTGGTTTCATCAGGCGGGCCATATAGACCCGTCTCCTTGTAAACTTCCAAGGCACGTTTGAAGGCATCATTGTTGACCAGAGGTGTCATATCTGCAGTGTTGAAGAAAGCTCCCTGGGTGTTGCCCTGGCTTTGAATATAGGGGGCTGCGATGGACCAGATCCACCAGTAGGATTGTTGTGCTGGGGCCTTGGAAATACAGGAGCCATAATCACCTTCGCCATCACCATTAAGGTCTGTGCCGTTAAGGGCTTTTGCGACGGCCAGGTAGTCGTCCCAGCTCTTGGGAGGCTCGAGACCAGCTTCTTCCAGTGAGTCAATTCGATAATAGACCATGTGCATGTCGCCATCAAGCGGAATGCTGTACACCTTGCCGTCATAAGAGTTGAAATCGCGGAAGAACGGCGCAACGTCATCCCATTCCAGAGCAGTATCTGCCTCAACATAAGGAGTGAGGTCTTCGATTAAACCGGCAGGGGCAAAATCCACGATCCAGCTTGGTGCGAAAAGGTAACCGTCATACGCATTCGTTCCGGACGCAGCATCGGTCAGAACCTTTTGGTATAACTCGCTGTTGGGTACTGTGATGATATTGACGGTTGCGCCAGTGAGTTCTGTGAAATCCGGACCACGGCGCTGAAGGGGCTCAGCGACCTGGGGTCCCACAAAGGTGAGAATATCGATGGTAACCCCCTCGAATATTTTACCCGCGGGCGCTTCAGTCGCAGCTGGAGCCTCCGTCGCGGCGGGTGCTTCTGTTGCAGCCGGGGCTTCTGTTGGAGCAGCTTCGGTTGCAGGAGCTTCTGTTGCAGGGGCACCACAGGCTGAAATCAGCACTCCGCAGACGATCATTATGCTCAATAATTTAACCAGCATATTCTTGCTATTCATGAAATCTCTCCTTCTTTCCTAAGTAATATGAATAGGGCTTTTTAGTTCTGAGATAGTTTACAATTAGCATCAAGCGGCATATACATCAGGTCATAGGCTGGTTCCTTTCTTGTACAGAAATAATCACCTGCGTGCAGCGGGTTCGTATCTACGGCAAGGAGATAAAACTATGCCTCGTGAAATTGCTTGCCGTCAAGTTGGCTATTCTTAACTTGGCTTACAGCACGGGTATGTGCCGCTTTTTTTATTCATGTGAGCGGGGGAGTAAAGAAGGTCAGCAGTTTCACAACAGCCTGACCTTCATTTCGCAAAGCATGTTCAAGTCTGACCGGTATGGCGATTATCTGTCCATCTCTGATAGGCACCTCTGTCTGATCTAAAGTCAGGATCGCATTCCCCTGGATGACCCAGACTGTTTCAAGTTGTTGCGCATGGCGGTGACGTCCAATTTTGCCACCGGGCGGCACCTGTACTACATTGACAGTCGCCAGCGGATTGTCCTCTGATGTCAGCAAACCCTTCACATAGATACCAGGAAAACGGGCATGCTCGTGCCATTCTCCAACTTCGATGTCGGCGATGCGAGGTAAAGTCATCAATTCATTTCCATGCCACCGCACACATTGAGTGATTGACCTGTGATATAGGCGGCATCTGGCGAACATAAAAACGAAACGACTCCAGCAACATCCTCAGTCTTTTCCAAACGGCCAAGTGGGATTTTGGCAACCATTCGAGCCAGCGATTCTTCTGGCGTGATGCCAAGGGCGACCGACCGAATTTCATGAATACCATTTGTCATGGGTGTATCAACCACACCTGGGCAGACTGCATTAACCGTAATGCCCTGTGATGCAAAAGAGAGTGCCGCCGATTGAGTAAGACTGATAACCGCGCACTTGGCAGCCGCATAATGTGCCTGATCTGCACGGCCTGAACGGCCGGATATGGAGGAGAGATTAACGACCCGCGCTCCGTTTTGCATATGCCTAGCCGCAAATTGCGTGGCAAAGAATACGGTCTTAAGATTAAGCGTCATAATTGCGTCCCACTCCTGCTCAGTAATTTCCAAAAATGGAGTTATGCTTACCCGACCAGCATTGTTAACAAGCACTGTCAGCTGACCCCATTCAGCGGATCGCTGAATTACCTTTTGAACATCTTCCAGTTTGGTTAGATCTGCCTTCAGGGCTAATGTCTGCGCCCCCAGAGCTTCGATTTCTCTTTTAACTTCATCCAATCCGCCATCATTTATATCGACAATGGCAACTGCAAAACCATCTCTAGCCAGTCGATGTGCGATCGCCCTGCCGATACCTTGCGCAGCGCCTGTGATGATGGCAACCCGCAATCTGGAGGCGTCGCTTTTCATAAACCCTTATCCTTGTGTGATTTAGATATATCCTCCAATACTTCTCGTGAGAAGGCCAAATGCTTGATCATCGCCTGCCTGGCGGCCTCAGCGTCACCGCTCTCCACGGCTGCCACAATAGCTTCATGTTGATCAAAAACCAAATTTACAGGACGTGGAAAATCCTCCCATGTCAAAATGATCTGGTCGCGCAACTGATTAATTAGGGGCGCTAGCAATACTTTAAATAACTCGTTTTGAGTAGCTTCAGCCAAAGTAACATGCAAACGAAAATCCAGTTCAGCCATTTGCTTGGCGGTGCTGCCACCGGCTCGCATTTGTTGACAAATCTGATGGAGTTGTGTCAGTTGTTCAGGAGTAATCCGACTCGCCGCCAGCGCGACCATCTCCACTTCCAACACTCGCCTTACCTCGTTAAGACGAATCTCGAAATCGACCAGGTTAGAGAGTTGCATATAGGTTTGCAGGGAGCGCGACACCATATTGAAGTCAGCACGCCGAACCGAAACCCCACTGCCAGTTGCTGACTCGAGCACGCCACGCGCTTCCAAAGCTTTGACCGCCTCACGAACCACAGTTCGGCTGACACCAAAGGCTTCCGATAGCTCGCGCTCAGGTGGCAAACGGTATCCAGGTTTCCACGCCCCAGAGGAAACGAGTTCCAATACCTTTTCAACGACTCGTTCGTAGAGTCGCTGTTCACGCTCCAAAGGCTCGATCGCGGCCGGTTCGAGGATTGAGTTATCTTTGGGCAGATCGTCTGGCATCATAATCCTTATAAAGATCTTGAATTTTTAGATTTTCATTGTTGTATCTGGATTTCTGTAATACGGTATACTGTAATACCAGAAACTTGATTTGTCAATAGAAGTAAATAGGCAATATTCATCTTTATCAGCGGTAAGCTCGATATAATAGAAAAACTGGCCTGATATATCATAAGTAGAAAAGGAAACAAGCTATGGCAACCTACCAAATTCCTCAAACCGCCTCTCCACCAACCCTCAGCCCTAATGAGGCGTTTCTCGTCGCCAGCGGGGATTTGCGTCTGTCAGCCAATCAAACCTGTTGGCCCGCCCAGGCCGAGATGGAGCAACAAATTACCTCAGCGTTTGCTGCTGAGGGAGTTTCCGTTAATCGGGCGCATCCGTATGATGAGACAATGAAACATGGCTTTATTTGGAATCAGCGCATGGGTATGGATGTATTCAAAACCATTCCGCATGAAGCCCCGTTGATCGTGGCCGTAGCCGTATGGCAATACAGTTATCATGTTCTCGCCGGGTTGCGGGATCATCGCGGTCCAATATTAACTATAGCCAACTGGAGCGGACAGTGGCCCGGATTGGTTGGCTTGCTGAATCTAAATGGCTCTCTGACCAAGATGGACGTCAAATACAGCACGCTTTGGAGTGAGGATTTCAAGGATGAATTCTTCCTCAAAGGGATTCGTCAGTGGCTGCGGGATGGGACTATCACCCACGACACGCGTCATATTCGGGACCTCAACCGGGACCAGCTACCGGCGGAGGAATCTCAACTGGGGGTTGCACTTGCCAAACAACTCAAGAGAGACAAGGCTATTTTTGGAATCTTTGATGAAGGCAGTATGGGCATGTACAATGCCATCATCGATGACGAACTGCTGAATCCATGTGGTATCTACAAGGAGCGTTTAAGTCAATCGGCTTTACTAGCGGAAATGCGTCTCGTTTCAGACAAGGAAGCGCACAGCATCCGTACCTGGCTTGACGAAAAGGGGATGACTTTTGTGGTTGGAAGTGACGACGCCACTGAACTTACGAATGCTCAAATCCTGGAACAGATCAAAATGTATATCGCCGCCGTGCGTATGGCTGACGCTTTTGGATGTGACGCCATCGGCATTCAATATCAGTTGGGGCTGAAGGATATGACCGCGGCCTCTGACCTCGCCGAGGGACTCTTAAACAACGTTGAGCGGCCATCCGTATACCACAAAGAAACTGGCAGGGAACTTTTCCCTGGAAAAGCATTGCCACATTTCAATGAAGTGGATGAAGGCGCTGGTGTGGATGCTCTAGTCACAAACCGCGTGTGGACGTCCATGGGGTTGGACCCAGCCACCACTTTACATGATGTCCGCTGGGGACGGCATTATAAAGATGATCATATTGACGATTTCGTCTGGGTGTTTGAGATTTCCGGGGCTGCTCCTCCCTCGCACTTCGTCGGTGGTTATGCAGGGGCAGTGAGTGAACGCCAACCTTCCATGTATTTTCCGAAGGGTGGCGGCTCGATCAAGGGCGAGAGTAAACCCGGTGAAATTGTCTGGAGCCGGGTTTATATTCAAGATGCTGCCCTGCATGCAGATATTGGCCGGGGAACAGTAGTCGCATTACCGCCTGAGGAAATGCAGTTCCGCTGGAAATCCACTACGCCCCAATGGCCGATCATGAGTGCCATATTGCATGGCGTGAGCCGGGATCAATTAATGGCCCGCCACAAAGCCAATCATATTCAGGTGGTGTATGCTCCGTCAGCAGAGTTGGCTGACCTGGCCCTGGCTGCGAAAGCTGCCATGTTTGCTGAAATGGGTATCGCCGTACATCTGTGCGGGAATGTGAAAGTAGGTTAGTGATTATGTTTCATTCTATTGTCGGGTGAGCTCTCCAACTTCGGCATATTCACTCACGCCATCATCAGTCATCTTGATGGCGCGCAGGATGGCCTCCGAGTCGTCGATGTCAATGTAGCGAACCAGAGGGAGGCCAAGCAAACTGAGCGTTTCCTGTGGAAGAGGATGTAACGTTTGATCCAGTCTTTGTAGGCCTGTTCGGTGCGATAGGAATAATGTTTAGCACGAATCGCGTCGCGGAGCTGGTCGAGCAGTTTTTTTCCCTTTTGAGTCGAGGGCAGGTTCTGTGGAGGAGGGGTTTGTACTGGCATGTTCATTTCCCGGCGCACAGAGATTGGATACTGATATACTGTGCGAGATAGATTGTACCAGTCCTTGCAATCTAATTCCTACATTAATTTGGGGGATTAGTTTGCAGGGGAAAATTGCCGTCCAAAAGCAATTAGATTCGTTGCAGACTAACCGTAGTTAGGCGGCAAAACTCAAGGTAAGATAGATACTATGAGTTATTTAGCAGAGTCGTATGAGCGCTTCATGGTGCCAAGCCTGTTCGCACCATGGTCTTCTTATCTAATTCAACGTGCGAATCCGCAACAGGGTGAGTACGTCCTAGATATAGCGTGCGGCACAGGTATTGTCGCTCGCAACGTTGCGCCACTTGCTGGATCGCAGGGAATCGTCATCGGTCTCGATGTCAATCCAGATATGATTAGCATGGCACGCATAGCGGCTGAACGCGATCATCTTGTAATTGAATGGCATACAGGCTCAGCGGAGCAACTCCCCTTCCCAGATGAGAACTTTGATTTGATATTTTGCCAGTTTGGGATGATGTTCTTTAGTGACAGACACGTAGCTCTTAAGGAAATGCATCGTGTTCTAAAAACGGGTGGGCGAGTCATAATGAGTGTTTGGCAAGGGTTAGATCGCCATCCTTTCTACCAGACACTTCATGATGTGAGCCAGCGGCATCTTGGGAAATCGAGCGTACAAGCTGTCTTTTCTTTAGGTGATGCCGACGAACTGCACAAATTGCTGACTGACTCTGGCTTTCGGCATATTGAGATTGAACCCATGTCAATCACGGCACACTTTCCAAACGCAGAGGAATTCCTGGCATGGGAAATCGATGTCGATCCGACTGAAACCCCCGCACTGCAAAACCTGGATACCGAGGCTCAGCAAGTAATCTTGGCAGCCGTTCGTCAAGACATGCAGGGTCCGTTAGAGGACGTTATGCAGGATAATCAGGTCGTGCTTCCATTCCATGCGCATGTCGCACAGGCAAGAAAATAACCTTATGCTTCGTTCCAGGTTGCCCAAAAATGCCGCCTAACACAGCGTCCTAAGAAACAGCACAAGCCTATTTGCCAAGAGAAATCCACGAATACGTTAACCACAAAAAGGCGTCGCGACAGTTTTCAAAAAAACGACGCCGATGTTCTTTCTCGAGTCACTTGGAGGCAGACCCGATCACTTGGGTTATATAGCTTCCTAATCGGGGTCGCTCAAGGCGCCACCAGTTGATAGATCATCGTGATCGGAAACCACGGTGCAGCACGGGAGTCCATTTGGCTCACCACTGCTAAAGTAC
>JAXIPJ010000020.1:0-20642 GCA_045402985.1 Anaerolineales bacterium | reverse complement strand
CCTATTTACTGCAATCTATGTCACCCGCTCATTACTTTCGGCTGTCTTGAAAAACTTCAAGCCCGAGAATACTGAATTCTGGTTTGGCATTTAGACGACGAGGAAAGAAAACATGATTGATATCCTCAGCAAACGCTATTGGTACTTCGCAATCTCTCTTGTGGTGATCCTACCGGGCCTAATTATTCTTGCCAGCCGCGGACTTCCCCTCTCCATTGATTTCACTGGCGGCTCCCTGCTGGAAGTGAAGTTCGAAGGCGGAGAACCCCTGCAAGGCGCGGACTTGATCCCGCTTTATGAACAAGCTGGCATTGATGATGCTCAGGTTCAAACAACCGAAAACGACACATTATTGATCCGCTCGTCCTTCCTCACAAATGAAACACGCGACGTGATCCTCGATGAAATGAGAACCCAAAGCGGCGGAGAAGTAACGGTTATCCGTTTTGATAGCGTTGGCCCTAGCATCGGCGCGGCAGTGGCTTCACGGGCGGCGCTGGCAGTAGGCATTGCCGCCCTGGCCGTGATTGTATATATTACATTCGCCTTTAGCCAAGTCCCGAATGCATTCCGCTATGGCGTGTGTGCAGTAATTGCAATGGTGCATGATGTGGCAGTTGTGTTTAGCGTGGCAGGAATTGGTGCGTTGCTCTTCAGCTGGCAGATCGATTCCCTCTTCCTCACCGCCCTGCTCACCGTCATCGGCTTTTCCGTCCAGGATAAAGTGGTGGTGTTCGACCGCATACGTGAGAACACAAATATTCTCCGCCGACTTGAATATGAAAAGCTGGTTAATCACTCCATTGTGCAGACTTTACAGCGTTCAATCAATACCCAATTAATGACTGTGGAATTCCTACTGCTCGCGCTTGCTCTCTTTGGCGGGGTCACACTTCAGGAGTTTGCTGTCATTCTGCTCGTTGGTCTCTTCAGCGGAACTTACTCTTCCATTTTTATCGCCGCCCCCATTCTTGTATTGTGGGAAAAGCGTGAATGGAAAAATTGGTTCCGCCGTCCCGCCCGAAGCGGGGTTTGACCAGAAATAATTCACACAGAAAAGAAAGACCCTCGCATGGATAATCCATGCGAGGGTCTTTTTAAAAATCGCCGCTCATTAAACCCGCATCAGCGAAAAAATATATCTGGCGATCAACATAATGAATGAAGTACGACGTGTAGAAAACATGCGAAGAGGATATTCTCTCTCCTGAGATTTTAATCTCAAAAGTAACCTAACAACATCCTGATTTTGGTTTGAACGATACATTATTAATGCTCACCATATGCAAGGGTATTCCTAATCATATACTAGACGCATTATTTAACTGGAAGTTACAGAAAACTTACAAATCACTTACAAAATCATTCCGCCTGGCAATGTAGCCAGGTGTAACCAAAAATTTTCAAAAAAAGCTACGAGCGCCGAGGATGGCGCTCGTTCCATTTTTTTGTCGCCGCGCTTTGACTTCGGGTCTTCGACTTACGCTCAGACCCTTTGCTTACATCGTCCCGACACTTGCACCGCACTCCCATTCCACTGCGCTACGGGGACTTCATGCGTTCGGTGCAGTGCAGGTGTATCTTTCGGGAGCGCGATGGCAGCATGAGCAATTTAGTCTTACCCTCCGAGTTCAACCGCCAGCGCGTCGTAATAAGTACCTGCCCCGAAACCATCGATCAGAATGTGATCCAGTGGTTTCATGTTTGGCAGTTCACGCAGGAAGGCGATCATGTTTGAGGCGGCGCTCACGTTTCCAAACTCGCTCAACAGCCACGGCATCGGCAGGAAGATCCCAACGTTCTGCAGGTGCTTCTCTTTGAGTTTATTGATCTTGTAATTCGCATGATGGACGATTGCCACAGCCAGAGTTTTCCCCGCCATTCCCAGATCATCCAGCTTGGACTGATAGGATGCGTATACATCGCGCACAACCTGCACACCGGTCCGCACAAACAACTTGACCATGCCCATCGGGCCCGCCATCGCAATGGATGAACCATCGCTCGGCTCGTGCATTAATCCAGCCACGCGGATATTGTTCACCATCGGCTCGGTGACCTCCACGTTATAACTTCCGTCTTCCTTCTGCGGCGCATGCGGATAATACATAGCTACCTGCAATACACCCTCATCATCAAACACCTCCCGCGATTTGCCTGCCAAAAATTTCATGGTCTGGCCAGGGATCACTCCCACAACGCCGGCGGCATTTCCGAACAACTGCAAAGCGTTCGCATCATGTGAGGATACGATAAAGCGACTCAAACCTTCTATGCCACCAACCAGCACTTTCTTCCCATACAGGGATTCGGCGATATTCTGGTCGAGCTGAAGGTTCTCGGGCAGGTCTGGGTTAAGCGCCAGATGCAGGCTGCTCGTGGAACCGTCACATGCTTTATGGATGGCAACCTTCAAGGCACTATCGGGAATGCCCGCGGCTTTTGTGATGCGGTTAAGATAATCTTCGGTGATGGGCGCGCTCATGCCGATCAGCACGGCCTCCACTTCGGAGGGCAGCCAGTTACAAGCTCTGATGGCCTCGCTCAGGAATCTGGCGCCGATCTCCACCTCCAGCCTGGTATGCTCGTCAGTGGTCAGATCCAGCGGGACATGGTGCCGATTGCGAAAACCCAACTCGGACAGATTCAGCTTCTGGTTGGGAAGAAGCGGATGCCCAAGTCGTGCCTCCAAAAATCCGGCCAGAGTCTCGTTGCTGTAGCTATCTCCCCAGGTTCCATAGACGCCACCGATGCCCACTGAGGAATTGGTGACGCGTTCGATGGCAAACGGAATCCCATTTGCGATATTGATCATCCCCTTTTCGATCCCAGGGCGATCGAAGAATGATACATCTTGTCTAACATTTTCCAGGGTCATTTCATACGCTCCTTTTACTTTATCCCAAACCCCCATTCCTTTTGAAAGTTTCGCTCTCCTTTGATCTGGATACTACCGTAGAATCATTATAACCCTAAATGGTTGCCACTGATAAAACCACGGATCTCCATAATCCGCCCGCCGTCCTTTGCGCGGCATCCTAAGGGACGACGGCGGGAGCATAAGTAATAACAAAACAATCTCGCAACACTCGCACCGCACATGATTTGCTAAAGCAAATCATGCAGGTCTGACATGTTATGAAACGATGAGAATTTAGATAATTGCCTTCAAAAAAATTGGCGGGGGGTATAATAAAAATACAAATATGTCGTGTTTAATTTGCAGTGAAGAGAAGGAAGTTACCATTCCATAACATGACACCAAAAAATAGCAAAACCAGCCCGCCAGACTCCAAGTCAGTCAGCAAAGCACATAAACAGAAAAAAGCCACGCAGCCCACCCCGAATAATGGATTGACCGTGGTGGGCATTGGCGCGTCTGCAGGTGGTTTGAAGGCTTTGCAATCCTTCTTCGATGCACTACCCGCAGATACAGGCATGGCTTATGTGGTCATCACCCATTTGCACCCGGCGTATGAAAGCCATTTACCTGAGATCCTGCAATCTCACACGCGCATGCCGGTTACACAGGTGACCGGGCTGGTGGACGTGGAACGTGATCATATCTATGTGATCCCGCCCAATCGGCGTATGGTCATGGCAAATTCAAAATTGGATGTCGCTGAATTTAATGAGCCGCGCGGCCATCGGACGCCCATTGACCTATTCTTCCGCAGCCTGGCCAGTTCACACCCAGACTCAGCCGCCATTGTCCTTTCTGGCAGTGGAACAGATGGGGCGGTTGGCATCAAGGCCGTCAAGGAAAGTGGCGGTCTGCTCATGGTGCAGCATCCGGAGGAGGCGGAATATGACAGTATGCCGCGCGCTGCCATCGCGACTGGCCTGGCAGATGTGGTGCTGCCTGCCGCCCAATTGGCTGAGAAACTGGTGCATTACACACGGAACCAGCCGCAACTACCTCATAACGAGAATGAACTAAGCACTGAGGAAATGGAAACAGTCCAGCGCATTCTGGCACAAGTGCACGCGCGCACAGGGCATGATTTCAGCCAATATAAAAGCTCCACCATTCTGCGACGCATCGAACGTCGTATGCAGTTGAATGGATTCACAACCCTTGAAGCCTATTTGGGTTATCTACGCTTGAACATCCCAGAAGCCACCTCTATGTTCAACGATATCCTGATCGGTGTCACAAACTTCTTCCGCGATGTCGATGCGTGGCAGACACTATCTGAGAAGGTCATTCCAAAACTGTTCGATGCCAAGGATATAGGGAATACGATCCGTGCCTGGACGATTGGCTGTGCAACCGGCGAGGAGGCTTATACCCTTGCCATCCTGCTTTTTGAGCATGCCGCCAAAATGGAAATACATCCGAGGATCCAGATTTTCGGCTCCGACCTGGATGAAAATTCGATAATGCTTGCGCGTGAAGGGCTTTATCCCTCAGCTATCGAAGCAGACGTCAGCACCGAGAGACTCGAACGCTTCTTTACCCGCGAAGATGATCATTATCGCGTCACCCGCGAACTGCGTGACGCTGTGCTCTTCACCAACCACAATGTGCTGCGTGACCCGCCCTTTTCCCGGCAGGACGTTATCTCCTGCCGTAATTTGCTCATTTATCTGCAACGCCCCTTACAGGATAATGTTTTTAACATTTTTCACTATGCGCTCAGACCCGGTGGTTATCTCTTCCTGGGCAATTCGGAATCCGCAGAGGGCCTGCACGAAATGTTCGAGGTCATCGATAAATCATACCGCATCTACCGGGCCAGGCCCTGGACGACACAACGGCCACATGTGCCTTCCATTCCCTTGACTATTCGAAAAACGGATAAAGCTGGACATCAAGCCTCGGGGCTTCCCTATACTATAGCGCGCTATATGGATGAACCTGCTGCTTTGGATGAAAAGCACCGCAAGGCTATTGAGACGTATGGCCCGCCCAGCATCCTGATCGATGAAAATTACGCCATCCTGCATATCTCAGAGACGGCTGGGCGTTACTTATTTCAGCCTAGAGGTCCCATTACTTCTGACGTGATCAAGCTGGTGCGCCCCGAACTGCAATTGGAACTGCGCACGGCGCTCTTTCAGGCTTTTGAAAAGAAGAAAGCCGCGTTCAGCAAGCCTGTGTCCGTCCAGTTTAATGGGCATCCGCAGCGGGTGATACTCTCTGTGCGGCCGAGAATGGAATCATTGGAGCAAGGCAGAGGGTCTGTTAAACAGGCGCTGGTGGTTTTTCTCGAAGACGAGTTTGACGAACAGGCCGAACATGTCATCGCGGCTGAGGCGACTGAAGTCGATGATAGACACAGCAATACGCTTGTCGCCCGTCTGGAAGGGGAAGTGGTGCGTCTGCGCGAGCAATTGCAGATCACGATCGAAGAATATGAAAGCTCCAATGAGGAGATGAAAGCGGCCAACGAGGAATTGCAGTCCATCAATGAAGAGTACCGCTCTGCCACTGAGGAGTTGGAAACCAGCAAGGAGGAACTGCAATCGATAAACGAGGAATTGCAGACCGTCAATAATGAAATGAAGGGCAAGCTGGATGAAATTTCGCGCGGCAAGGATGAACTGCAAAGCCTGCTGGGCGCCATGGAAATTCCCACACTCTTCCTGGATAGGGAATTAACCATCCAACGCTACACGCCGAGTATGCAGGAGTTGTTTAACATCAGACCAGTAGACCACAACCGGCCGATCACCCATCTGACGCACAGATTACTCTATAAGGAGTTTACTGAGGACGCCGAACAGGTAATACGGGGCCTGATGCCATTAGAACGGGAAGTGCAGGCCGAACATGGTCAATGGTATATGGTGCGCCAGCGTCCCTATCGCACATCCGATGACAGGATAGAAGGTCTCGTGATCACATTTGTAAATATCACGAAACTCAAGACCGCCGAGCAAGCCCAGCGGGAGATGGCCGCGAAACTGGAGGAACGTGTTCGCACTCGCACCCGCGAACTGGATGATACCAACCGGAGGCTCAGCCAGGCACGCGATTTGTTTTCCAAGCTCTTCCACCTTAACCCGACTCCTACATCGATCGCCCGCCTGGAGGATGGTACATTTATCGATGTAAATGAGGCCTATCTGGAATTCTGCGGCCTTGCGCGCGAGGAAATCATAGACCACACCTCTGAGGAGCTCAAACTGCCCCTGAACCCGGAGATACGGCCAGGGCTGGTCAACAGAGTCCAGAAGGAAGGGGTGATCCGAAACCTTCAATTGGATATCACCCTGCCCTCAGGGGAAGCCAGAACAATTCTCACCTCGTTACAACACTTAAATTTCGGAGGTTCAGATGCATTGATAGTTGCCTTCAGCGATATCACCGAGCGCGTGCGCGACGAGCGGGAAGTGCGCACTGTGGCGTCCAACCTGACTTCTTCTGAACAAGCGGAACGAACCCGCATCGCGCGTGTCCTGCATGATGATCTACAGCAAAACATTTTCGCGGTCAAAATGCAGTTATCCATGCTGCGGGATTCAGGGGGGAAGAACGAGGAAACCTCAAAAGTGGACTTTGCACAACTGGATGAATGGCTGGCAGATGCCATCGCCACGACCCGTCAGCTCAGCGTTGACCTTAGCCCGCCAATCCTGCAGGGTGAGGGGTTGACTGAGGCGGTCATCTGGCTGGGCGCTCAAATGAAGGAACAGTATGATCTGGATGTGACCGTACAGGCGAATGGCGTTCATGCAGTTTTTGATGAAAATGTACGTTTACTTGTCTTTCAAACTGTACGGGAACTGCTTTTTAATGTCGTCAAACATTCCGAAACAACTAAAGCCACCGTAACATTCCAACCGATGGATGGCGAGGTAAGCATTACCGTGAGCGATAATGGAAAGGGTTTTGAAACCGAAAAAGTGATGGAGAATTGGAAAGCCCGTCATGGCTTGTTGCGAATGCGCGATCGGTTATTCCTTTTGGGGTGCAACCTTAAGATAAAGTCTGAGCCAGGCAAAGGCACCCAGATCACGATCGAAGCGCCAACGAAAAGCCTTTGATATAAATAATTATGTTGTCCGTTCTACTTGTGGAAGACCACCAGAAATTTGCCAGCGTCCTCACCCGTCTGCTGAGCAGAACAAATAACTTTAAAGTGACCAGGCATGCAGAAACCGCGGAATTGGCGCTGGAACACCTGTTAAACCAAAAATTTGACCTGGCCCTGGTGGATGTTTTCCTGCCTGCAATGAATGGCATCAGCTTGGTGAGACTGATCCATAAAGAGTACCCACGTCTGCCTTGCCTGATGGTTTCGGGGCATATGCTGGGCCACTAGGTGGACAAATCACTGGAAGCTGGCGCGCGGGGCTACGTACTTAAAGACGATAGTACAGGCATACTTGAAGGCATCCGACATATAATGGACGGAGAAATCTATGTGTCGAAAGAATTGCGCTATAATGTGCAATAGTGGCATATATATTTATCAGAATATGTCAGGAGGCGCACTATGAATACATCTTCAATCCTTATAGTGGAAGACCACGTAGGCTTTGCAGATGCTCTTATGCGTGTGTTGAATACGGATAAAGACCTGAACGTCGTCGCGGTTGCAGAAAGTGCTGAGAAGGCTCTCGAACAAATTCCGAACCTGAAAGTTGATCTCGTTTTAGTAGATGTCTCACTGCCCCAAATGAACGGCATCAACCTGGTCGGCGAATTGCACAAGAAATATCCTGCCCTGCCTTGTATAGTGCTCTCTGGTCATCTCTCATCTGACTATGCCCGCCGTGCAATGGATGCAGGCGCGCATGGCTATGTGGTCAAAGATAATCCCGTGGGCATTCTCGAAGGTATTCGACGAGTATTAAAGGGTGAGAACTATATGAGCGAGGAACTAAACGACTCTTTGTTAGGGCCGCCGACCGCAGCGGCAGGCATGAAAGGCGCATAGTTTTATAAAAATACTAAATGTGCTCCAGGTGCCGGGCACAAAAATAACAAAAAGACTCCCCACTGAAAGGAGTCTTTTTCGAAGCTGGGACAAAGGATTCGACCCTCTACCAGCTGATCCAGAATTGCGGCGAAACTTGTCCAGCCAGTTTAGGTGGTATTAATCCATCCCATTAGTAGCATAGTAGGAAGGTAAAAGTGTGCAATCTGTACAATGTTTTCATAAGCGTTGGCGCCTTGGTCGGCGCGGCTGTTTATCGTCTGCTCGATTATTGAGAAGGTATATCGGTGAAAACGCCAGTTTCATCAACGGCGCGATTTACGTGGCGTTCATGCTATTCATCCCAAATGGAATTGTCGGGACGTGGCGATTGAAATCTTTTCAAATTAAACAAGCTTGGAAACGGTTGTTGCCGATATTCCGCTAACAAATCTTGGAACGGCCTTGGTTCCAAACCTCGGCGCTTAGCCAAAGCAAAGCCTGGAGTCCAAAGTTGATGATTGGCTTGATTTCCCTGCCGTTTACGAGAGAGTAAATTTGTATAGAGCATCTCAAAATCATTGACAAATTAGACATTGCCGATATAATCACGACAATTAATTAAAAGCCGATGATAACTGTTGTAATGCTCTGCGCATGTATGGCCTGTATGTGTCTGTGTTGTATGACATCACAGAGAGCTGTTCAACACGTGATCGCAGGCTGCTAAATTGAAATAAAAACAGTCCAAAACCAGTGAACAGTTCTCCTGCATGGAGAAGGGTTCACCGGTTATTTTTTTGTATAAAGTCCGGGCACCCCCGGGCTTTTTTTGTTATCTATTACTGAGAGGT
This sequence comes from Anaerolineales bacterium, assembly GCA_045402985.1. GTDB lineage: Bacteria > Chloroflexota > Anaerolineae > Anaerolineales > Villigracilaceae > Defluviilinea. Next base: position 11,920 of record JAXIPJ010000020.1, on the reverse strand, counting down.
GATCATATGAAGGCTAGTAACAGCTTGTGGCGCGAACAACCGATCGATGGAGCACTACCGGAACTTGTGCGAGAAATCGAGATCTATGAGACCGAGATCGAATTGCGCAAGCAGGGAAAGATGGACGAAAAACTATTTGCCGAAACCCGTTTGCGGCGCGGCGCATATGGTCAGCGCTACGATAACGGTCAACGTTGGGATGGAAAGGAGACTCAGACACTATCTTTTCCATCCAGTTCTACTGAATTGACCAAAGGGTTAAACACTGTCTGGGATGCGCCCGGCATGCAACGGATCAAAGTTCCATTCGGTGGAATGAATCCGCAGCAACTGGAAGTGATGGCTGAGCTGGCCGAGGAATATTCAGACAATATCGCGCACGTGACTACACGGCAGGATTTTCAGCTTCACTTTGTGCATGTGGACGATACGCCTGCCCTCATGCGCCGGCTGGCTGCTGTTGGGATTACCACCCGCGAGGCTTGTGGTAACTCTGTGCGCAATGTGACAGCCTGTCCGTTCTCTGGGGTATGTTCCACTGAGTCGTTTGATGTCACGCCTTATGCAAAAGGCCTCGCGTATTTTCTTCTGGGTCATCCCGATGTGCAGGATTTTGGCCGCAAGTTCAAGGTCGCGTTCTCCGGTTGTAAAGATGAAGCCTGTGGGCTTGTTAACATGCATGACATGGGTGTAATTGCTGTAAAGCGAATCGAGAATGGTGTGGAAAAACGCGGCTTCGAGTTATACGTTGGCGGCGGACTTGGTACTGTTCCTCATCAAGCTAAGTTGTTCGATGCGTTCCTCCCTGAAGAGGAGTTATTGCCCACTGCACAAGCCATTTCGCGTTTGTTTGCTAGACTTGGCGAAAAGAAGAATCGCAATCGCGCCCGCATCAAGTTTTTGGTGGCTCAACTTGGGATTGAAGAGTTCAAGCGCCTTGTGCTTGAGGAGCGCGCCACGCTGCCGCACGATCCACGTTGGACAGAGTATTTATCTGAGATCCATACGTTGGATGAAAAGCCGCTGCGACCAGGTCTGACGTTGAGTGATGTGCCGCGATCCGAAGCCTTTGACCGTTGGTATAAGACTAACATCTGGCGTCAGAAGCAGGAAGGCTATTCAACAGCGACAGTTACCCTGCCTCTGGGCGATGTCACCGCTGATCAATTACGCGCTGTCGCGGATATCTCCCGTCGCTTCACAAATGGGACTGTTCGCACAACTGTAGACCAGAACATTGTCCTCCGCTGGATCAGTGAGGCGGATTTGCCGGAAGTTTATTCCGCGTTGGAGGCGATCGGCCTTGGCCAGCCTGGCGCGGGCACGATTGTGGACATTACTTCCTGCCCCGGCACTGATACATGCAAACTTGGTATTGCCTCCTCGCGCGGATTGGCAGGTGAACTTCGCCAGCGCATGGCTGAAAAGAGTCACACCATGGATGAAGCGGTACAGAATCTTCATATCAAAGTCAGCGGCTGTTTCAATTCGTGTGGTCAGCATCATATTGCAGATCTCGGCTTCTATGGCGTTAGTCGTCACTCAGGGAACTATACCGTCCCACACTTTCAGGTCGTGTTGGGCGGCGAGTGGACTCATAACGCAGGCTCGTATGGGCTTGCAGTAGGAGCTGTCCCGGCCAAACGAATTCCGGAGGTCGTGGAACGACTCACCGGTCGATATGTGGCGGAGCGTCAGAAGGGTGAAGCTTTCCAGGCATTCATCCAGCGCGTGGGCAAGGTCGAGATCAAGAATATGATGAATGACCTAACGCGTATGCCCACACATGATGAAGACCCCACCCTGTATACCGATTGGGGTGACAGCCGCGAGTTCACGATTGGTGATATGGGAATTGGCGAATGTGCTGGCGAAGTTGTCTCGCATGCTGAGTTTGGTCTGGCTGCTGCTGAGCGGCAGGTCTTTGAAGCACAGGTATTTCTGGATCAGAGTTCATATCAGAAGGCCGGTGAGTTGGCATATGCATCGATGTTGCAGGCAGCGAAGACATTGGTGGAGGAGCAGTTCTATGATGTACCCAACGACCCTGACCGTATCGTGGAAGAATTCCGCACGCGCTTCTATGATACGAAACTTTTCTGGGACCAGTATGCGGGGGGTAAGTTCGGGCATTACTTCCTTCGCGCGCACGAGAAGGTGAATGAACCTTACACACCCGAAGAAGCGCATCGGCGTGTCGAAGAAGCTCAGCTGGTCATCGAAGCGGCTCATAGCTGCTATGGCAAACTGCTGGCTGCAAAATCAACCGTAAGACCATTGCCAGGTCGATAAAGGAATATGACGATGAACATACAACACATAAATATCAAATTCTTTATTGAAAATCCCCAGTCCGTGAATCTCGCGGAGTTTTCAGCTGTGTTCAATACCTGGATCCAGAGACAGGTGACGGAGGAGTTGCTGGTCGACGTTGCTGATTATCTGCATGTGCATAACGGGCCAGGGTTGATCCTCATTGGTCATGAAGCTGATTACAGCCTGGATAACAGGGCTGGTCATCTCGGTTTGCTCTATAACCGCAAGGAACAGCTGGAGGGTACGACCCAGGAAAAACTTGCCCAGGCTGTGCGCGCGGCCCTGACCGCGGCCCGCCTGTTAGAAAATGAAAATGGTTTGAAGTTCAACGGGCAGGACGTACAGGTGACCATCAATGACCGCCTGATCGCACCGAACACAACAGAGACATTCGGGGCTCTCGAACCAGACCTAAGAGCATTTTTCAACAAACTGTACAACGGTGTGGAATATACCATCACGAACAATGTTGACCCGCGTGAACGATTCACTGTGAATATAAAAGCAGAAGCTAACGTCGATGTGGAAACCCTTCTAAAGAACCTCCCTGTGGAAGAAGCCGTACATGCATAGCGACCTTCCCTCAACGAATGGGATTGTTTATATCGTTGGCGCAGGGCCAGGTGACCCGAGCCTTATTACTGTCAAAGGGTTGACCTGCCTGCGCCGCGCCGATGTAGTTTTGTATGACCGATTGTCCGCGCCGGAATTGTTGGATGAAGCACCAGCTCATTCTGAACTGATTGACGTCGGTAAAGAGCCCAAACAACATCGTCGTTCTCAAACAGAGATCAATTCTTTATTGATCGAGAAAGCAAGTGCAGGGAAGACAGTAGTGCGGCTAAAAGGCGGCGATCCATTTGTCTTTGGACGCGGCGGGGAAGAGTGCCAGGCGCTTGCAGAAGCCGGCATTCGTTATGAGGTCATTCCTGGCGTGAGCAGTGCCATCGCTGTGCCGGCTTATGCAGGCATTCCAATCACGCATCGCGGTGTCACAACTACTTTTGCAGTTATCGCCGGTCACACTGGCGAGTCAGACTCAGATATTGATTGGGAAGCCATCTCACGCATCGGAACGATTGTCTTTTTGATGGGTGTGGAACACATGGCGGAAATCGTTCATCAACTGGTTGCTCATAGTCGCTTGTCAGATACACCTGTTGCTGTGATTCAAGAAGGCACTAGAGAGAATCAATCAGTTGTGATTGGCACTTTGGCCGATATTATCGAAAAAACGGAAGACATCCGCCCGCCCGCGATATTGATCGTTGGTGAAGTGGTACGTCTGCGTGACCAAATTGATTGGTTTATTCCACAACCTTCCTCTTCATCCATAAAAGATGTTCAAGCCGAGCTTTTTTCTTCTTAATATCTCAGGAGTAATTATCATGACTGCACAACAATACAAACCCTCCCTGTCTGCTGAAACGATGGAATGGACTCCTGAATCCATAAAGCAGGTCAATGCCACTTTCGAAGGGAGTTCACCCGAAACGGTTTTACGCTGGGGGTTCGAGAATTTTGCGCCAAGCATCGTTCTTGCCACTGGGTTTGGCCCAGAAGGGGTTGTGTTGATGCACCTCGTTTCGCAGATCCGCCCGGAGACGATCGTCTTTTACCTGGATACTGAGCTGCTCTTCACGCATACGTATGAGTTGCGCGATGAACTTGTCAAACGCCTGGGGATTCGCTTTGAGCGCGTCCATTCTGGTATTTCTTTGCCAGAGCAGGCCCTTCGGCATGGAGATAAATTGTGGGAGCGTGATCCGGACACCTGCTGCCATATCCGCAAAGTCATTCCTCAACGCCAGTTTCTTGCAAACTATAGCGCCTGGATCACCGGCATCCGCCGCGACCAGACTGCCTTCCGCGCGAATACCGGGCTCGTGGAATGGGATTATGCCAATAAAATGGTCAAGCTTAATCCGCTCGCCGCATGGACGAGTGATCAGGTTTGGGAACACATCCACGCACACAACCTGCCATACAATCCTTTGCATGAATATGGCTATCCAAGCATCGGCTGCTGGACATGCACCAAGGCTGTGGCGCCTGGCGACGATCCGCGCTCGGGTCGCTGGGTTGGTAACGTCAAGACCGAGTGCGGCATTCATCAGCCAACCATTAAGAAACAATGACAACTTACTATCCTATTTACATTCAATTGCATGAGCAGCCTTGTGTCGTGATCGGCGGTGGGAAGATCGCGGAAGGGAAGGTGGAAGGTTTACTTGCCGCGGGCGCAAAGGTAACCATCGTATCGCCTGATCTCACGCCACGTCTACATGCACTCGTTGAGCAAAGTCAGGTTACATACATAGCGCGCACATATCAACCTGGCGATCTTACTGGAGCTTTTATGGTCATCTGTGCGACGGACCAAACAGAGGTCAATCATCAGGTCTGGCAGGAGGCCTCGGCGAACAGGCAACTGGTTAATGTGGTGGATGATACCCCGCGCTGTAACTTCATTGCGCCGGCGATCCTGCGCAAGGGGGATCTGACAATCGCTATCTCAACGGGGGGGAAAGCTCCCGCGCTGGCAGTCCGTTTGAAAGAGAGCCTTCAAAATCAGATCGGTCCGGAGTATGAACGTTTTCTCGAATTGAGCGGGCAGTTGCGCGAACCATTGGCTCACCAAGTTCCTGATTTCGAGACGCGCAAAGCCCTGTGGTATGAGCTCGTGGATTCAGATGCTCTCAGCCTGCTTGCCCGGGGAGACGAGCCTGCGGCAGTGGAAATAATCTCACAGGTTGTTGGATTTCGCTTTGAACCGGCATAATCGCACGTTTCTCCTCGCTGAGCGGAGTGAGGACAGCACTATTGTCCGAACGCAGTCGAAGCGCTACCTGTTGCTCAAACTGTCCTTCGACTGCGGGCTTTGCAAAAACCAAAAGCGCTCAGGACGAAGATTATCATTATGAAATTAATTTTCGCCACCCGACCCTCCGCGTTGGCGCGTTGGCAGACTGCACACGTCATCCGCCTTCTTCAAAATGCCTGGCCTGCACTTGACTGTAACGCACACATTATCACAACTACCGGTGATCGTGTTCTTGACCGCCCCTTGCCCGAAATCGTCGGCAAGGGATTATTCACGAGTGAATTGGAAAATGCATTGCTGTCCGGTGAAGTGGATGCTGCTGTGCATTCCTTGAAAGATCTTCCGGTAGAGGATACGCCCGGGATTGTTATCGCAGCCATCCCTGCGCGGGAGTCGGCTTTCGATGTGCTGGTCTCTGCAGAAGAGAAGACTCTAGCTGATTTGCCGGAAGCAGCTCGCGTCGGGACATGCAGCCTCAGACGTACCGCGCAGATATTGGCCCTTCGCCCGGATCTAAACATTCTGCCTCTGCGTGGTAATGTGGATACTCGCATCAGAAAAGTAATGGATGGTGAGTACGATGCAATTGTGCTGGCCTATGCGGGGCTTTCCCGCCTCGGATTGCAGGCACATATCACTGAGACTTTTCCGTTGGATGTGATGCTACCAGCTCCAGGGCAGGGCGCGTTGGCAGTACAATGTCGCGCTGATGATATTGAAACGCTTGAGCTTCTTGCGGCGATCCATGATCCGATGACGGCTGCTTCAGTGAATGCAGAACGCGCTTTCCTCGCGGGCCTGGGCGGCGGTTGCTCGCTTCCTATTGGAGCTTTTGCACAAAAAAATGACGGCAGTATTATCCTAACAGGTGCCGTCATTTCAGTTGATGGAAGACAGGCCATCCGTTTAAGCGCTGTAGATAAGGATCCATATGAGTTAGGTGAAAGATTGGCCGATCTGGTTCTCGAGAGGGGCGCAGCGGATCTGCTTAAGGCCAGTGTATGAACCTGATAGGCAAACGTGTCTTGATCACTCGCCCGCGCGCGCAGGTTGAGGAATTCGCCAGCGCTCTGATCGTAGAAGGCGCGCAGCCAGTTTTCTTTCCGGTGATCGAGATCGTTTCTCCCGATGACTTTTCCGGCCTTGACCACGCGTTAAGAAACTTGGATCAATACGACTGGCTTATCCTGACCAGCATTCACGGCGTGGATGCTTTTTTCACGCGGCTTGAGGTTCTTGGTATCGAACAGATTCCGTCACATTTGCACACAGCTGCAGTTGGCCCAAGGACTGCGCAGTATTTATCTGAACTTGGCCTTTCACCCGATCATGTTCCGGATGAATACATCCCTGAAGCAATATTGCCAGGCTTGGGTGAAAACGTTTCAGGAAAACGCTTTCTGCTTCCACGATCGAACCTGGCGCGCGCCGTTCTCGCTGATGAGATTCGTTCCATGGGCGGCCTTGTGGATGAAGTTGTTGCCTATCGTACGGTGGCAGGCCAGCCACATATCTCTGAAATGAATGCTCTGCGCTCCGGCGTGGATATCATCACATTTACAAGTCCATCAACCGTTCGGAATTTCGTTGAGATCATTCAAAAAAATGGACTTGATCCGTTTAACCTGCCTGGTGCTCCGTTATTTGCTTGTATTGGGCCGATCACAAAAAAAGTGGCTGAAGAGGTTGGTTTTGTCAATCTCGTTACGGCAGAAAAATACACAACCGATGGGCTTGTTGAAGTAATTGGCAAATCGGATATCAATTAGCTGGAGGTCTTATGACTTTATTGGAAACTGTATATCAAAACGTGCTTCGCATATCGAATGCTCCAACTTCCGGCCGTTTGCGTCGTCTACGCACAACACCGGCTTTACGCGCGATGGTGAGCGAGACAGAAGTCAATACACGCGATTTTATTTATCCGTTGTTTGTGCGGCATGGGGAAGGTCGCAATGAAATCCGCTCGATGCCGGGGATTTTTCAGTTATCGGTGGAGGAAGCAGTCCGCGAAGCGGAATCTTCCGCTAGATTGGGAATTCCATCTGTGATTTTATTTGGCATCCCGGCAGAAAAGGACCCAATTGGGCTGGAAAACTTTTCTGATGACGGAATTGTTCAGCAGGCAATCCGGGCGATTAAACGGGAAATCCCTGAAATGGTTGTGGTGACAGACGTCTGCATGTGTGAATATACCGACCACGGGCATTGTGGCATTCTGAACACGGGCGAACATTATCACCCGCAGCTTCCACAAGGATATGTGCTCAACGACGCGACGCTGGCGGTGTTAGGCAGGGCGGCGATCTCGCATGCTGAATGTGGTGCAGACATCATTGCACCGAGCGGAATGATGGATGGAATGGTGGCGTCGATCCGAAACGCGCTGGATAGTGTCGGCTATGAAAATCTCCCCATCCTGTCTTATTCAGTGAAATACGCATCTTCACTCTATGGCCCGTTTCGTGAAGCAGCCCAGGGTGCTCCCAGGTTTGGAGATCGCAAATCACACCAAATGGATCCAGGGAATGTCCGTGAAGCGTTGCGTGAAGCTGCAATGGATATACGGGAAGGTGCAGACATGTTAATGGTCAAACCTGCTTTGCCGTATCTGGATGTGCTGTATCGCGTACATGAATCTTTTCCTGAACTTCCACTTGTTGCCTATAATGTCAGCGGCGAATATGCCATGATCAGAGCCGCCGCATCCAATGGATGGCTGGACGAACGCAAAGTAGTTCTTGAGACTCTTACTGGAATCAAACGCGCCGGTGCAGACCTGATTATCACCTATCACGCCAAAGAAGCGGCCAAGTGGTTGAGCCAATCATCCAGTTTGCAAGCTTAGGAAAATATTCCATATATGCGTTCTCTCATTCCCGGCTCTTATTGTTGGTATTGGCTAGACAACTATAGATGCAGAGGATAGAATAAGCATGTTGTCTATGCCAATCTATAAATTTATTATTCATTCCAATCACCAAGACCCAGGGTCAGCCTATTATATGAAGGAGGCCCAAGCATTGGGTTTTCGCGCCTTTCGGCAACTCACTGTTCAAGACCTCTACTTTATCGAGGGCCAACTGTCACAGGAAGATTGTAAACAGTTGGCTCTCAAGCTTTTAATAGACCCTGTGACTCAATCGGTATCCTGGACGGAACTGCCATCGCCCCGAACTGACCTGGATCCTGATATCGTTATTGTGGAAGTTGCTTTGCATCCAGGCATCACCGACTCGGTTGCTGAGCAGATTGTCCGGGCAGCGCATGAGCTTGGCTTCGACGGTGTCCGGCGGGCAGCTACAGGGCAGAGATTCCTGATCGAAGGTGCAGACCAGCAAACAGTCGAAAAGCTGACGCGGCGTTTACTTGTCAATAACGTCATCCAACATTGGACTCTGGGCGAAATCATGCCTTCTTTTCTACGAGAGGCTGAGTCGAGTGGAACAGTGGATGTCATTCCTGTTCGCTACCTGACCACTGATGAACTCCTCATCCTTTCCAAAGATCGCCGCGCTGCGCTTGATCTGGCTGAGATGAAAGCCATTCAGGAATACTTCTGCAAAGAAAGGCGCGACCCAACTGATATTGAATTTGAAACCATCGCCCAGACCTGGAGCGAGCATTGCAGCCATAAAACGTTCAAAGCAAAAGTGGATGTGGAATCTTCAAGTGGGAAATATCAAATTGATTCGATCATTAAAACATATCTTAAATCTGCAACTGATGAAATAGGTGCGGCATGGGTCGTTTCTGCTTTTGTGGACAATGCAGGCATTATTGATTTTGATGATGAGTTCGAAATATCCTTCAAAGTTGAAACTCATAATCACCCGTCTGCCATTGAACCGTTCGGCGGCGCGAACACAGGCGTTGGTGGAGTCATACGCGATGTGTTGGGAGTAAGCGCAAAGCCCATCGCCAATACCGATATTTTATGTTTCGGTTCACAGTATGTGGACATGGAGACATTGCCTGAAGGTGTATTACATCCGCGCCGTATTCAATCTGGAGTCGTTGCAGGTGTGCAGGATTATGGAAACAAGATCGGCATACCAACAGTCAATGGCGCGATCCTCTACGATGAAGGCTACACCGCCAACCCGCTGGTCTTTTGTGGATGTGTGGGCCTGGCTCCAAAAGGAAAACACGTCCGCGCGCCGCGTAAGGGTGACAGGGTGATCGTGCTTGGTGGGCGCACGGGACGCGACGGCCTACGCGGCGCGACCTTCTCATCCATGACCATGGACGCGCAGACGGGAGAAGTGGCAGGAGCATCCGTACAGATTGGCGACCCGATCACCGAAAAGGGATTGATCGATGTGATTACGCGTGCGCGCGACTTAAAACTTTATCATGCGATCACAGACTGCGGCGCAGGCGGGCTTTCCTCTGCAGTCGGGGAAATGGCCGCCTCCATTGGCGCGGATGTTGAGCTGTCGTATGTGAGGCTCAAATATTCTGGCCTTGCGCCATGGGAGATCTGGCTCTCTGAAGCACAGGAGCGCATGGTACTCGCCGTTCCGCCTGAAAATGTTTCTGCTTTGCAGGAACTCTGCGATACCTTCGATACCGAACTGACCGATATTGGTGTGTTCACAGGGTTAGATCATTTGGTGGTTCGATATAAAGACAAGCCTGTCCTTGATTTGAAAAATGAGTTTTTGCATGAAGGCATCCCGCAGAGGCAATTGAAGGCAATAATTGATAACTCGAAACTCGATGCTTCTACATCCGAAACTCGAACATCGGATATCGACTTGAAAGAAACACTCCTAAAACTTCTTTCTCATCCCAACATAGCCAGTAAGGCATCTGTCATCAGAATTTACGATCATGAAATCCAGGGCGGGACTGTTGTCAGACCGTTGACTGGTGTTGAAGCAGATGCTCCATCAGATGCAGCCGTTATAAAACCCATTGGCACAAAAGGTACAAGCGGCATTGTGCTCTCGAATGGCATCAATCCCGAATATGGAAAACGCGATCCATATGGCATGGCCCTGGCTGTGGTCGATGAAGCCATCCGCAATGCGGTCGCAGTGGGTGCGGATCCCAATCGCATTGCCATCCTCGATAATTTCTGTTGGGGTGATCCGCTCCGCCCTGAGACAATGGGCTCATTGATTGAGGCCGTGCGCGGTTGCAGGGATGCGGCCTTGTTATTTGGAACGCCATTCATCAGTGGAAAAGATTCGCTCAACAACGAATATCTTGGCGCAGATGGAGCACGTCATGCCATACCGTCAACATTGTTGATTTCTGCCATTGGCTTGATCGAGGATATCAGGCAGGCCGTTACAATGGACTTGAAAGAAACGGACAATGATATTTACCTCATTGGTATGTTTCAACCTGTGTTTGGCGGTTCACACTTCTCACAGGTCACATCTCAATTTTCCAATGAACAAATACCCAACGTACATGAAGTCACTCCTAAAGTTTATGAGGCATTGCATCAGGCCATCACAGCTGGACTCATCCGCTCCGCTCATGATCTTTCTGAAGGAGGGCTGGCAGTCGCGGCAGCGGAAATGTGCATTGGCGGACGCTTAGGTATGAAACTCGAATGTAATCTATGGGATGATCCTGTTCGTGTTTTGTTTGGCGAGTCTGCGGGCGTGTTATTGGTGGAAGTACGTGAACAGGATAAAGATGAATTTCTGAAAATATTCGATAAACTGCCACCGACATGGATTGGTACGATCATGCCAGACCAAATCTTGCGTACCTTGTTTCACGACGCTACAGTGTTGGACTTAACCATCTCTGAAATAATAACTGCCTGGAATAAAAGTCCATGAAACCAAAGGCGCTTGTTCTTCAGGCCCATGGAACGAACCGCGATCTTGATGTAATGGACGCGCTGACTCTCGCTGGCGCCGATGTCGTCGGTGTTCCTCTCAACGACTTACGATTAAGTAAAACGCTCTTTCGGGACTTTCAACTGGTGGTCCTGCCCGGAGGTTTTTCCTATGCTGACGCGCTGGGTGCGGGGAAACTTCTCGCCATTGATCTTATATCCTATTTCGCCGACGAGATCGCAGCATTCGTGGATTTTGGTAAACCGGTCATTGGAATTTGTAATGGATTTCAGGCACTGGTCAAGTCGGGAATTTTGCCGGGCACTCATGCTGTTGCGAGGGGCGATGAAGCCACACCTCGCAATGATACTAGCGGAGCAACGTTAACCTTCAACGCAAATGGTCATTTCGAATGTCGCTGGGTGAGCCTAAAGGCAATTTCACAAAACTGTATCTGGACAAAAGGACTTGATGAAATTATTAATTGTCCTATTGCTCATGGCGAAGGTAACCTTCAAATAGCTGACCGCTCGCTATTTTCTATTTTTCAATCACAGGACCAAATTGCTTTAACTTATATATGTCCCGATGGCTCGCCTGCAAATGGCAGCTATCCTGTCAACCCTAATGGTTCAATGCTCGATATCGCGGGCATCTGCAATCCAAAAGGCAACGTGCTGGGTCTTATGCCACATCCTGAGAATCATATCCACGCCTGGCAACATCCGCGCCATACGCGCGGCGAGAAAGGCGAAAGCGGATTGGCATTATTTGAAAATGGTGTTAAGTATGCAAATGCTTTATAGCTGTATAAACTTAGAGATGCAGAGGCTTGTTGGTTGCCATGATTAATCAAGAAAAATTACTTGAACTTATCCCTCAGGCATTTGGCGACACGCATCTGCCTTTAGCCGGGAAACAATCAGGAAAAGTGCGCGACTGGTATGATCTGTCGGATGAAACTCGGTTGATTATC
>JAXIPJ010000166.1:0-11324 GCA_045402985.1 Anaerolineales bacterium | reverse complement strand
TTCTTCATCGTCTCGACGCTGTGCACCTGGCCAGAGGTGAGATTGACGACGGCCAGCATTAAGGTGTCGCTATCGTAGAGATACGTATACACATCGGCACGGCGCGGCCAATTGCCGCTTCGCATGTCGGTTTTGGATTCTACATGGCGCTCGATCAGGAGCAGTTCGCTCCGGCTTGCAGTGTTCAGAGCATTGGCAAAATCGGCCCGTTGAACGGCAAGCGTTCGGGCCCGTTCTTGTTCTTCAGGGGAGAGCGGGTCATAGCCTGTGCGTGGCGTTTGAAGCTGGATGATGCCAGGCGCGGCCCAGGCCAGCGTGGCGGTGAATGTTAGCCCAACGGCTATACCCAGCACCATCAGGCGCAGGCGGCGAGGAAAGAGTGTCATGAGATTCCTTTCTGTTACTCTTAATTGTTCGGCGGATTATAAATGGAGTAACGGCGGAAAGTGATATAAGATGGATAACAAAAGGTTACACATCTACCATCCGCTATGCCGTTCATTTTCATAGCTACGCTGTGAATAATAAAACCTGGGCGATACATCGCCATCAAACTATAAACCAACCCGTCAATGCATGCATAGGCGAATACGGATTTCTCTTATACGACTGAGGCGCTGCTTTCATGCTGGATGAACATCAGGAATTACAGTAGAGATAACGCTACGAACATCGACTTGCATCTACAAGGCAAGGGGCCATTTGACCTGTCAGGCAACTGTACAAAGCACGAAGCGTAGTAGTCTGTATGTCATTGCGAGCGAAAGTTGCGAAGCAATCCCCTGTTTCGAGGAGATTGCTTCGTCGCAGCGAACGCTCCTCGCAATGACATACTAGCCAAAGGGGGATATCCCTACCAGCAACTGCTGTGTAGTATCTTGGAAACTGCCTATAATTGCGTAACTCAAAGCAGCTCTGAAAGGAAACTACCTATGGAGTGGAACTGGGTTACGATTTTAGCGGCACTATCTTATTTCATTGGTATATTGGCGTTGTTCTTCATACCTGCCAACCGCAAACCAGGAGAAGCGACTGCCTGGCTCTTATTGATCTTTCTGGCGCCCATTCTGGGAGCAGTCCTGTTTCTCCTGCTGGGCAGCTCCAAGCTTTCCAGCTGGCGCCGCCAACAGCAGCGAGCCATGAACGAGCGCATCAAGGAATTTGCGGAGGAGGCCGAGCAAATACCGGCGCTGGCTCCGATTGTCGATCCACCGCTGCCGGCCCGCTATGAGCCGCACGTCAACCTCATTACCCAACTGACTGGCATGCCTGTCATGGCTGGCAATACCGTCGAGCTGCTGCCCGATTACGTCGGTGCCGTGCATCAGATTGTGCGGGATATCGATGCTGCCCGGCGCTTTGTGCACCTCGAGTATTACATGTTCGCCGACGACACAATTGGCGCGCCGGTGATCGATGCACTTGTGCGCGCTCGGGAACGCGGCGTGGTCTGCCGGGTGCTGATCGATCATCTCAGCAATCTTCTGTTGCGGGGTCCGGTGTTGAAAAAGCTGGGCGCGGCCGGCATCCCTGTGCACCAAACGCTCACAGCCAGCCCCTTTAATAATCAGTGGAATCGCATCGACCTGCGGAACCACCGCAAGATCGTTGTCGTCGATGGCCTGGTCGCCTTTACCGGCTCGCAAAACCTGATCGAGGACACCTATCACAAACGCGGCAACATCAAAAAAGGGATTCACTATATTGAGTTGGTCGTGCGCGTCACCGGGCCGATCGCCCGTGAGTTCAACGCGGCATTTATCACCGATTGGTACTCCGAGACGGAAGAGCTGCTCGATGAACGCACCGCGCCCGAAATGCGCGGCCGCATACCAGTGACAGGCGACGTGCTCTGCCAGATATTGCCAAGCGGGCCTGGCTTCGACCATAACAACAATCTGATGTTATTTGTGGCGCTGTTGCATGCTGCGCGTCGGCGCATCACCATTGTCAACCCCTACGTCGTACCTGAAGAAACCCTTCTACTCGCGCTCACGACTGCAGCCCAGCGCGGCGTGGAAGTTACTCTGATCGTATCGGAGATTGGAGATCAATTCCTGGTGTACCATGCACAGGGTTCCTACTATGAAGAGTTGTTGAAAGCTGGCGTGAACATCTATCGTTACCGGGCCCCTGTGATACTGCATTCGAAATCGATTAGCATCGATGATGATATCGTAGTGATCGGCTCGAGCAACCTGGATATTCGCTCCTTCGAACTTAATCTGGAGATTACACTGGTCTGCTATGACCATGGGGTTGTTGCCGATTTGCGCAAGCTGGAAGAAGAGTACCTGCGCTGCTCCCGCCAATTGGATTTCGAGGAATGGCAGGCTCGTCCACTCCACACCAAGCTCTTCGATAACCTGGCACGGCTCACCTCTGCCTTACAATAAACTTGTTGAAACTTTTCTAAAGAATTAGTTCGCGCTGAGCGGAGATGCGGTGTTTGCATCGCAGTCGAAGCGCAATTATCAACCTGTCCTTCGACTACCGCTTCGACCTGCACTCAGCATCCGCTCAGATCGTCCCGGTGTTCTTTCGGGAGGCCGAAGCATAGCCGCGCGCACAACCTACATTGTAAGACTCTGTCCATCGAAACCAAAAATCCTCCTCATGGCGGGATTCATCATTGACCCCACCCTAACCTCCCCCATTCGACGAACACGAATGGGGGAGGAGAATATAATATCTTTATGAACATTCAAATTCATACCCAGCCTCAAATTGCTCCTCCCCCAATTGTGAATTTCAATTGGGGGAGGTTCGGGAGGGGGTCGAATGCATAAACGCACCACACCGAAAATCTTTGGCCATGCAAAAGAGTTACATCGCAACCTGTCCCCGGCAGAGGCAAAACTCTGGAAGCATCTCCGTGCCCATCGAATGAGCAGTGTTCATTTTCGAAACCAGCATGCCATCGGTAACTACATCGTAGATTTTTGTGCGCCCCGCAGAAAACTAATTATTGAGTTAGATGGCAGTCAACATTTGGAACAGAAGGAATATGATAAAGAATGAATGAAATATTTGGAAGCGCGTGGTTATCGAGTTCTACGGTTCTGGAACAATGATGTCATGAACAACATTGAGACTGTTTTAAAGGTTATCTGGAGTATGCTAAATGAGGAAAAGGCAGAGAAGCAGTAGGTGATATATCCAAACCAAAGACCCGCCTTCCCAACGGGGGGTGGGTCTTTATATACACGATACCAATCCATTAGATTACGGATTCACTTGGAATGTAGCAATGATCTCGTCGAAAAGCTCCTGGCTAATTGCTCGCGGCTCGCCCGAGCCCACGGTAGCCATGTATCCACCGATCATATAAGTACAATCGTTCGCCTGCAGGTAATATCTGATCTCCTTTGTCCCGGCCGGGAATTCACCGGGTTGTGTGTTCTCATAATAACTGGCTTAGGACGACACGTCCGAGTGAAATTATGCTATCTATCCTGTCCCGGGAGATCATCTGGCTTCGTTCAAAAACACGATCAGGTCGATGTCGCAGTCAGAGGCTGGAAAATCATTAAACTTGTAGTATCGATCTATTTACAGCAAGGCGATTGTTGATTGACAATGCAGGTCTGAAAACTATATAATCAACGCAAACGAGCCGGAATCGCAGAAGCGCAAGGAGGTCCTGAATGCCGGATTACGAACGATCTGTGCTTATTTCGTATGCTTGGGGCGGAGAGCGCGAAGAAATTGTTAACCAAATTGAGGCAGCACTGCAAAAGCGCGGGATTAAAATCATCCGCGATAAGCGAGATTTGGGGTACAAAGGTTCGATTAGGGAATTCATGGAGCGCATCGGCCAAGGAAATTGCGTGATTGTTGTGATCAGCGACAAGTACCTCCGTTCGCCCAACTGCATGTTCGAACTGGTCGAAATTGCCGATGGCAAACAATTTCACAACCGTATTTTTCCTGTTGTTTTGAACGACGCCAGTATCTACGACCCCATCAAACGAATTGAATATGTCAAATACTGGGAGGTCAAGCGTGCGGAGCTTGCAGAAGCAATGAAAACGCTCGACCCTGCCAACCTGCAGGGTATCCGCGAAGATATGGATCTATACGACCGTATCCGTGACAAAATTTCTGGGCTGACAAGCATCTTGAAGGATATGAACACCCTGACACCGGAAATGCATCATCATTCCAATTTCAGCATTTTATTTGATGCTATTGAAAAAAGATCGATCATTATGCCAGATGACCCTTCTTCGCAATCCAATGATCAGCAGGATTCAGCCAGTTATGACCTCGTGACCATAAATGATCTACTCACGAACTCTTTTTCCGATGAAGCCATCACAACCTTGGTGTTTGAAAAATTCCGCTCGTTTTATGATGAGCTTGGCAGCGGAATGGGCAAACGCGAAAAGGTGCGTCGATTGGTTGAATGGTGTGACAACAATCTTAAAATCGATGTTTTACTGAAGGAAGTCCAGCGACGCAATCCAGCTCAGTTTCGACGCTGGGAGTTGCGCTCAAGGACTACTACATCCGATAACCCTTCCAATGAGTATTAATTAGGAATTGGATCCTGCATGTCAGACTATTGGTCACAAAAGCTCCGCGACAAATCGATTCTTAGCTTCGTAGGGCGGACACGAGAGTTAAATACTCTGTTGTCAATCTTAACAACAGAAGGTCCAGATGAATTGCTCATACATGTCTTCGGTGTCGGCGGTGTTGGAAAGACCAGCCTGCTCGATCGTTTTGAATCTCTGGCCCGGAAACAGCCTGTCGCCATTGCAAGAGTTAATGAGGCGCAAAAAAGTGTTCGTGACGTCCTGGTAAAAATTGGGCATGATCTTTCGAGCTCAACCGAGGCGTTCAGTGAGTTTACACAAGCTTATCAAGCATTTCAACAACTTGAACGGCAAGTCCAGGGAGACCCCGCATTTGTCCGAGCCCTGCAAGAAAATTCCGGTCGCGTTTACGCGACAGGCTCCGAGTCTTCTTTCTCCGAACATTCGCTTGACTTTGAAAGTGATGATGCCGATATCAAGTATGACTTGAGTACAGTGCGCGAAATGCTAACGGACTCTCTGGATGAGTCAGCCATCATTTCATTTTGTTATGATCAACCTGACTTTAGGCCGGTGCATGATCAGCTCTCACTTGGCATGGGCAGATCGGTCATGCTCCAGCATTTGATCGAATTTGCCGATCGTCAGTTGCTTCTGACCCGTCTGCTTAATCATGTGCGCCAGGTCAATCCTCGTCAATTCGAGCGCTATCGACATCGATTGTACACACAGGACCGCTTATCGAACATCTCTGCCACTGTTGCCGAGGATAGTTTTGGATTTCTCGATTATGTATATCAGAAGGTTGATGATCTGCGTAGCCGCGAGCTTTTGATTCGAACTGATCATGTGTTGACCCAGGCCCTCCTTCACGACCTCATCCAGCTTTCTCAACAAACCGTAATCATCTTCGATACATATGAATTTCTTTCTCAGTTCGTTGACACCTGGCTCCGTGAGGAAATTCTTGGACGCAACATTGCTAATCTGCCGCCAAACCTAACCTTTGTCATGGCGGGGCGTGAGCCGCTTGGGGCTTCATGGACTGACTATACTCCCATCATCAAGCAGATTGAGTTGAACCCGTTTTCAGTTGCTGAAGCGCGGGATTTCCTTCGGGAAAAAGGCATTTCAGATCTGGCGACAATGCAGGACCTTCAGGAATTGTCTGGTAACTTGCCTCTCATGTTGGCGTTGCTCGCGCCAGCCCCGAATACACGTGCCAATGAGCTGGCTGCAACCCAGAATGTAATTGAGCGGTTTTTGAAATGGATTCCCAAACAAGAATCAACCAAGCGGGAAGCAATACTGGTGTGTGCCTTTCCTCGTTTCTTTGATGAGGCAGTTATTCAGACACTTTTACAAGATGTTGACACGGCCGAAATATTTGGATGGTTGCAGTCGTTTTCGTTTACCAGCGGACATACAGGGCGCTGGCGGTATCATTCGATTATTCGTCGATTAATCATGCAATATCAATATGATCGAAACCCTGAAAAGTATCGTGAATGGCATCAAGCGCTTGCCGATTATTATCGAAATGGCTTAAACCGATTTGAAAGCGAGTCATCCGTTAATAAGCCATCTGAGACTTTTGTCTCCGCACAGGAGCATGCCCAACGCTATCTACGTATCGCACCTGGCATTCCCGAATTTGATCCTGCCTCATATCGGCAATGGCGTGCGCTGGAACTAGAGTGGCTCTACCATAAATTATGCCGGAACGATGAATTTGACACATTTCTACGATTGTTTCTACAGTCATTTCGCTGGTCTACATATGCACAGGAGTTAGTGAACACCTTCATGGATGCACAAGAAGACTTGCATGAACGCAGCAGTTATTACGATTGGTATCTGCTATTTAAGGATGTGCCACAGTGTCGTGACGCGATTGATTGCTCGCTTCCAGACTGGGTGCCGCTTTTTGAGCGATTATCTGAATACAGTGGATTGACCCATCCCCACCAACGAGCAATGGTCTATTACCAATTAGGCTATCATTACACAAAACAAAAGCGATTCGCACGCGCGGAGCATGTCTATCGAGAAGCTATTCGCCTTGATCCAGCGTATGTCTCTGCATACAATGGTTTAGGAACCCTGATGCGACATATGGGAAACTTAGATGAGGCTGAGAACCTATACCGCCGGTGCATTCAGCTCAATGAAAGTTACATTTTCCCATATTACAACCTCGGGCAGGTACTTCGGCAAAAGGGTGCAATCGAAGAGGCTGAGTTATTTTATCGTCGCTCCATTGAGTTACGTCCAAACCTCCCATTTTCCTATTACAACTTTGCCAATTTCCTCCGCGAGGTGCAGCGTTATGCTGACGCATATGATATGTATCGACGTGCCATCGAAATGGATCCCGCTCATTTCCCGTCACATATCAATTTAGGCACAGTGCTAGAAAGACTGGGGCAACCAGAGGAGGCTGAAACTGAATATCGAGAAGTTATACAAATTTCTCCGAATGAGTATCTTGCACATCTGAACTTGGGTGTATTGAAGAGCGAAAACGATCAGAATCAGTATGAAGCATTACAGTGTTTTGATAGATGCATCGAAATAGAACCTAATCGCCCAGATGCACATCTTCAGAAAGCCCGGTTATTAGAGACGCTGGGTCGGGAACGAGAAGCTCTTGATAGTTATCGTCACGTAGCTGAATTGGTCCCGAATAATTCTGCTGTCCAGTATGTGATCGCCGGTTTATTTGAGAAACTAGGTCGTTTCGATGAAGCGATTGAATGGTATGAAGACTACCTGGAACTCACGCCAGAAGACACCCAAACTCGCCAGCACGTTCTTGAACTAAGACAGTCACATGGGGAAAAGTGATTTAGAATATCTTTTCATTAGCGTCGAAATTGCCTATTCGATAAGTTATTTTTCGAAAGATTGATGAGTTCAACGACTCTTGGCACGCTCATACGCAAGGAAAGACCATGATTAATTGGCTCATTGCCACGCTCCAGCTTAGATATGGTAATGTAAACGCGCGTTTAGCGGCAATTGCGACTCTGATAGCGAGTGGAGGGCTCGGCTCGTGGGCGCTATTGAATAGAGCAGTACAAGACCGCGATGCGCGCGTTCGTCAAGGTGCAATCACTGCTCTTGGATTTTGGTTTGGTCCTAAGGCCATCGGAATACTAATTACAGCCCTACGATATGATCAGAACAAGGACGTTAGGATGGAAGCAGCTGACAGGCTAGTACAAATTGGCAAAGATGCTATTTTGCCTTTAACAGATGTATTAAGAAGCAAAGACCCGACTGACGTCCTAGATCCAAATATTGCCCCTGATTTTGAGATAAGAGTAGTCGACTTACTAGCGCAAATCGGCCAGGATGCTATTTTACCCTTGATTGATGTATTAAGAAGCAACGACTCGCTTAATACTAGTCTGGAAGCTGCCCGAGCTTTAGGGAGAATAGGGGGCCCTCAGACGGTATCATCGCTTATGGCCGTAATCAATGATACATCAGGGACAGTAAGGTATGCTGCCATTTTCGCACTTGTTAGTGTGTTACGGCTAGACATGGACGAGAGTATAAGGAAGAGAGCAGCAGACTTACTGGTGCAAATTGGTCAAGATGCTGTTTCATACTTGATAAGTGCGTCACAGGATTCAACGACTTCTGACCCAGCGCTCGCCGTCCAGGCGCTAGGGAGAATCGGAGGCTTGCAAGCCGTATCATCGCTTACGACCTTATTAAATGATGCAAGAGATCCAGTAAGTGAAGCCGCTGCAGAGGCACTTGGAATCATAGGAGGACGTCTCAAAAGTAAAAATGCCATGGAACGATTATCCGCTGTTAAGGCTTTGGACATCATTGGCGGTATGGAGGCTGTGGAATCACTCGTTCAAACTTTAGAAGATGAAGATTCAGAAGTCAGCTGGGAGGCAGCTCTGGCCTTAGAAAGAAAACCAAACCGAAATAACATCATGTCAAGAGTCCTGGCGCTTGAAGAAACCGACGGACATATTCCTGGCATTGCATATCTATTAGCCCAGTACAGCGATCTAGCGGTAATCGATAGATTACAGAAACACGTTCCCGCCATCATTCCTCAACTCAAGGGTGAAAATCCGATACAGCGCTTGGCCGCTGTCAAAGCTTTGGATGTCATCGGTGGCTCGGAGGCAATTGGGGCACTCGTGGAGATACTTAACGACCCTGATGATCGGGTAAGTTATGCGATAGCCAAAGCTTTGGCTCGACGGGGTGACTCAGCCACGATCCAGGCTAAATTGTCTGAATGGGAGACTAGTAATAAAGGTATGAACTATAAAAACAACGAAGCAGTGAACACTCTTATCGCTGCGAGCGCAGCCTTAAATTCTAATGAACTCAGAAGTTATACAGAGGGTAAATCAGAGGAGACTCATAAGAATATTCGGGCACAACTTGAGAAACAACTTGATAAGTTGCTCGATCGTTATGCGCCTGATACGTTTGGGGGTTAAGGAACAAAATATGCGCAGACCAACTATCAATCACTTAGACTTCCCCTATCAATATGTACGTGAGCATTGGGAACCTTTACAACAGGAACGCGCATTAATTCCTTATCGTCAGCATAACCTTGAGCAAATGAACAAGCATCAAACTCAGCAATTAATAAAGTTGTTGGTACATGCCTACCAGAGTTGCCCCTATTACACTCGCACGTTTGACCATATCGGGGTTCGGCCAGAAGGGGTAACCAGCCTGGCCGATTTGAAGTCTATACCCGTTTTAAGCCGCACAGTTGTCCAGGAGGAATTTTATAACTTGTGCTCTGATCGAGTGAGTTTGCAACGCTGCTATATCAAGCAAACTTCTGGATCAACCGGTCAGCCGATCAAAATTGTGTTGGATTACAGTATCAATATGTTGTGGGATGTGTTACTGTTAAACTATCTTCATCCTTATGGCATCAGACCTGAGTATTTCCACCCTCTACAAACTGGCATTATTTTTGTAACAGCCTTTCCTACAAGTACATCGTTTACCTATATCGCTCCCTTTCTGAATTTTTCACGTTTTTACAAACTCAGCCTGTACCCTGAGCGATGGGAAGCACCTAGTGCAGCGCTGGAATTCATAAGTATCCGAAAGCCGCTGCTGATCACAGGCATGCCAGAACATCTATTAATCTTGATGGAGATGATACAGTCTGCCGACCCGAAAGGACTTTATTCTATCCAGCCGAAGTTATTACTAGCTAGTGGTAACCGACTAAATCCCAACGATAAATGGAGGCTGGAGGCCCATTTTGGGGTGCCTGTAGTTGATATTTATGCCCTGACAGAATTTGGTTACCTGGCTTGTGCATGTCATACGGGAGCAGGTTATCATGTGGACGATAGTCTTATTCTCGAGATTCTTCGAGGAGATGGCAGCCCAGCGTCTCCCGGCGAGACTGGAGAGATTGTGGTGACCAGTCTACGAAACTTTGTGATGCCACTTATACGCTATCGAACCGGAGATTTTGGACGTCTGGCTTCCGTCCCTTGCCGTTGTTGCAGCCAATGGCCCTTGTTAGAAGCGATTGAGGGCCGTACCAGCGAATTCTTTGTACGGCCGGATGGCTCAATTGTGAACCCCTTTCTATTCATCAAGCATCTTGATAAGTTGCCCCTAAAACAATACCAGGTTATCCAATCCAGTCTATCTGAAGTTTTGGTCAAATATGTTCCGGCGAACGAGGCACCAAATCTCATAGATCTAATCACCTCACCTATAAAGCAGGAGCTCGGTTTTAATGTAAACGTTCAGGCAAAAGCAGTGCCTCATATTGGTAAGCCAGGTAAGAAGGTACAAAATTTCATTTCGCTCGTAAATAATCCTGCTGCAATAGAGGTATGATGTTGATCGATGAGGCTCTCCTTTACCGGGAAGACCACCACGAGAGGTGCATGGAATATATCCAGCGCTACTTTCATGAGACTCAACATCCCTACGTACGAGCCGTGTATGCCTTGGGCAGTGTCGTAACTGGTGATTACTTTCCCGGCTATTCTGATTTAGACATCCTTATTGTTACAGATGACGTTGACCAGACCACTCTAACACGCGATCTGCGAGCTATCAATGACAAGCTTCTCATTCCCACATTTCATCTGCACAAATCCATCGATTTTCCTCCGCCAGATTTGTACTTGCGGATAAGGTTGTTAACTGAATCCCGATTGCTCTTTGGCAGTGACTTATCAGTACATCTCCGGCATTTCTCTAACCAGGAACTACACAAACAACTTCTCAGTTCACTCAGTCATCGTCTCGTCATGCTCCGCAGTTTGTGTTGCTCAAAGGCCCTGGATAAATATAGTCCAGACTATACAGTATATTATGCGCAGAAGCTTTGTCTTTTTGGGCTGAGAGCCTTACTATTGATGCAAGGCGAGCGCAAGACTCAGCGCAAGCATGTTATAACACAAGCCAATTCACACAACATACTCTCATCCAAGAACGCTGCCTTTTTCGCCAACTTGCTAGCGAATTTTGAGCGACAAGATTATCCTCAAACTTTAGATGCACGTCTGGCGACACTGTTTGGCACTGTTGAATTCCTCGAGGAAATACAACATCGGATTGCCAGCCTACCTCACAATGAGTCGACCAGATGTTGAGAAACGCTCCTGTAGAATACCGCCCTTATACATCATTGCGGCTGAAACTCTTGGAGGGCTGTCAACTGCGCTGCCGTTTTTGTCATCATGAGGGTAATGCCTCTGTCCGCCTAGTAGATGTGGAGACTGCGGTGTCTAGCGCACTCAAGATGCGCAG
>JAXIPJ010000361.1:0-6314 GCA_045402985.1 Anaerolineales bacterium | reverse complement strand
TCTTTGGATATACAGGTCTTGCCATGGGAACCTATGCCGAGTATATGTGTCTGGCTGAAAACCCTTCAGAGATGGCCGGGGTGTTTGCGAAAAAACCTGTCAATATGAGTTACGAGGAGGCTGCCGCCGCTCCGTTTGGTGGACTCGAAGCCCTGCATTCTCTTGGAAAAATAGACATCCAGCGTGGACAAAAGGTTTTGATCGTTGGCGCGGGTGGCAGCATTGGTACATGGACAGTACAGCTTGCCAAATTATACGGAGCCGAAGTTACCGGTGTGGATCATACGGCGAAATTGGACATGCTGCGCTCGATCGGAGTGGATCATGTCATTGATTACACCAAGGAAGATTTCACCAAAAACGGTAAGACTTATGATGTGATATTGGATACGATCGGCAAGAGCCCGTTTTCAGGTAGTTTAAGATCGCTCAACGAAAATGGGACTTATCTGAACGCCAACCCCGGTGTGTTGGGTGGGGCTCGATGGCGATGGGCTTCAAAGAGAAGCAGCAAGAAAATAATTCCCTGGACAGCAGGCTATACCACCGAGAATCTGCTTGCCCTCAAAGAGCTGATCGAGACGGGAAAGCTAAAATCGGTCATTGATAGACTTTATCCATTGGAACAGACCGCTCAGGCACATCACTATGTTGATCAAGGATATAAAAAAGGGAATGTTGTCATCACTGTGGAACTTATTCACAAAACGTAAAAGCAGTTTCAAAAACGAGTCGCTAAGCGATAGCGAAGGGCCTCTATCTCGAAAGTAAGAGACTCTCACCATACTGCCTGCGGTGCAAGTATCGGTCGCGAAGAATGCTTTTTCAGAGCGACATGGTACTTTGAGGAGATTCTAAAAAGGGCTGCCCGTTGGGAGGATCATGGGGATACCTTTCGCTCCATTTTCTGCTACACTATAATCCATCGTTGGATGCTGTGTATTTAATAAACATTTTACATTTTGAATCATGGAGGGCCTCATGCCTGCTCAATCTTTCCATTGTCCTTCCTGTGGCGCTCCATTGATACCAAGGGGGGACACTGCCATTATTAGCTGTCCACATTGTCATACTTCAGTGATCGTGCCAGAAGAATTACGACAGTCATCAGAGGCTGCACAGTGGACCACCGTGCTGTATGATAACTTTGCATCCAGGGATAATAACTGGTTGGTCAGAAACCAGACGAGCGAGTATTTTGATCCACTAAACCAGTTCATTGAAGATGGGCGCTATCGTTGGGAGGTAAAGGTAAGTCGAGCGTCCAGTATTTCAACTTCCTGGTTGGAAGGCTATCGGGTTTCGGATTTTCAGTTGAGCGTCAATTGCAAGCACATTATCGGCAGCAGAGCGGGCAGCAGTTGGGGAGTAATTTTCCGAATCCAGGACAACCACAACTACTATTGGTTTCGCATGACCGACAGCCTGTTTTATGCGGTTTCGGTGGTAAGAGATAGTGAGTGGATCAATCTCGTGGAATGGACAAGAACGGACACGATCAAACCGAACGGGGTGAATCAACTCGAAGTCCTCGGGCATGAAGCGCACTTTGTCTTCTTAATCAACGGGCAAATTGTGAGTGAGGTGGAGGATGATCATTTCAGTCAAGGCCTGACTGGGGTGGCCATTGAGGGATATACAGCTGGGGAAAAAACAACTTTTGATTTTCTGGATTTCACCTTGCGCGAGAGGAAAACAACATGAAAGTTAAAACCAGTGGAGTTTGTCTGTTATGATGCAAGCGTGAGATAGGGAAAATGTTGGCATACACTCAAAGAGCGCCTTGACAAGTTCTGCCTGTCTTGCCGCCAGTGCCTATGATGAAAAACATGAGTTTCGCAATAGACGGCTCACCAGGTAGCTTCTAAAAAAATCGTCCGCCCTAAGCGATTTGAGCGGACGAAAAATTTATGAACCGAATCGAGCGTTGTCTTAGGGCCCAAGGATGCCACGCGCCTCAAAGACTGCGCGCACATGATCGGCCACGGCAGAGCCATACAGACTTTCGGCGGCATTCACCACCTCCTCAGCAGCCTCGGGCATCGAAGCATCATGTGGAAAACTGAAATGGGCCTCGAGAATGATAGTGTCCGCCTGCACGGGACCTAGCGCGTTGCGTATGTCCCACAAAGCGCGTGACCAGATCTGCCCATCGTGATGAACACGGCCATTCAAATCTTCGGGATAGTGCAAGTTCGTATCCACACGTCGC
Organism: Anaerolineales bacterium; assembly: GCA_045402985.1. Lineage (GTDB taxonomy): Bacteria > Chloroflexota > Anaerolineae > Anaerolineales > Villigracilaceae > Defluviilinea. The sequence continues at coordinate 4,102 of JAXIPJ010000361.1, read as the reverse complement.
AGGCAGTGCGGTGTTCCCGATGTATACGAGACTGCATCCCAGTCCGCCACACAGGGGAGATCGGCCGTGGGAGCGATCACCGCGCTAACAGTCACAGCCCAATAATCGCCAAAGCCCTCATGGATGGCTCCTGCCTCCGGCGATGCGCCAAATGCCCCAAAGGGTGTTGATTGTGAATCCAGGATCGCATGACCGTACTCATGCAAAATGACTTCGGCATCTTCGGCATCGTCCACGCCACCCTTGCCAAACCGCAGATAATCCTTCTTATCCCATGAGAAGGAGTTGTCGTAACCCAGTTGGTTGACTCGTATATCCTGGGACTCCATATTGACTGGCCGCAGTGTGGAACCAAAACCCAAACTCTGGATATACTTCTGCGCTTCGGTGACCCAATAATATGCCATCACCTGCTCGAAGCGATCATCATCTCGAGTATAGATAAAGGTGTTTGTGGAAGAGAACGCAGGATTTCCCGTTTCGTTGCGGATGTTCGCCCAATCACCCCTCAGATAACCGCTTCCATCGAGGTTGGTGAGCGTAACAACATGATAAGCAGGCTGCAAATCTGCGTAGTCTGCATCCTTTTGATCAGTTAAGGATTGATCCCCAAGATCCGCAACCGGGTTGGGCAAGAACACCTGTCCCGAACCCGTAGGCGTACCAGGGCCCTCGTTCGAAGCCAGTGCGTTACTGGTGAGGCTCACCAGTAGTGCCAAAACTATAAGACTTAAGATAAGCAGACGGGGTTTCATCATACACTCCTTTTGTAAGTGACTTGGACATCGTTAATCAGTATAGAATTATTCGCACCAGATTTCAACCCCCAAAAGGTTACTGCGTGAAAGTGACGGTCGCGCGACGCGCACGGATATTTCACCGAGCCCCTGGACAAAGAATTTCAACAGATGTGGCATAAGCTGGAAGCTCAAACCAATCCAACGAAACATTCGGTACGTATATTTTGGATAGAAAGCCGCGCGGCGGCTTCAGACTTCTTATCTGTGAGGAGACACAGTATGAACAACCACATTCCATTTTGGCGCACAGCTAGAGTCGCGACGATTCTGGTACTACTTCTGTCGGTCTTCGGTACCTCGTCAGCTTTGGCTGCCCGAGACCGTAAACCACCGACTAAGCCGGCCAACCTGCGCGTGACGTCTTTGACGCCGCACAATGTGACGCTGGCCTGGGACCCGTCCACCGATAATTCGGGCACCTTTACCTACAGGATCTTTGTGAGCTGGGGCTCCACTACCACCTTGCCCCAGACGCAAACGACCTACAGTGTGAGTCTGGTCCCAGCCAATACCTACTCGTTCTATGTTTACGCCGTCGATGGATCAGGCAACGTATCGCAAAGAAGCAACACGTTGACCGTGACGACGCCCCCTGACACCACGCCTCCCAGTTCGCCGGTCGTTTCGCTGGCCGGTGTGAACCCGACGGAAGTGTCACTCGCGTGGACAGCCTCAACCGACGACGGGCTTCATATCCGTTACCAGGTCTTTGTGAACGGCAGTCCGAGCGGCGTGGAGACCTTGAACGGATTAGCAGCGGTCCTCCATGGGCTGACCCCCGAGACCACCTATGCGATCACAGTCCAGGCTAGCGACTTCTACGGGGGGAACATGGCGGCGCCAAGCAACGTCCTTACTGTGACGACCCCTGCAGTCAGAGCAACGGACACAGAGCCGCCCTCCGCGCCCGGCTGCTGTTGGGGTGGGGATGTTGGTGGTTTAGAATTGAATATATTCTGGGGGCATTCCTTCGACAATCAGACTGCTCAAGCGTCTATCGTATATGAGATCTACCTGAATGGCGTTCTAGACCACGCCACTACCGGTGATCGAGCCGTCGTATACGTTACCCAGACTGGCGATAACACGATCACCCTCATCGCGGTCGACGGGGCCGGCAACCGGTCGGCGCCTTCCACTGTCACGTTCTTTGTCCAATAGATTTGATAGCACACAGTGCCGCATAGCGGTAAAAGGCAATAGGGAACACAAGCCTGCGTAGCTTGTTTTCTGAAAATAGAGGACCTCCTTTCCCGATACTGGGAAGGGAGGTTTCTGTTAATTCGGGAAATGGCGGGTTAGAGGCGTGGTCGCACGGATATTTCACTAAGCCCCTCAGTGGGCGAAGTGACCATATGCATCAAGGACCATGATGCCCATAGACAGGTTTTACTACGCAGAATTGGTTGGACTGGAATCGACTCAGATGTGCTGATCAACGAGGATTGTATTTCCATCAGGATCCACTGCCATAAAACTGGCAGGCCCCGTGGTATTCTCATCCGCTTCGCTCTGTAACTCCACACCTTGCGCCTTCAACTGGCGTTGCAATTCACGCACATCGGTGAATGTATCCAGTGGTTGGGTGTTTTGATCCCAGCCCGGGTTAAAGGTCATGATATTGTTCTCGAACATTCCCTGGAAAAGACCGATCACGTGATCACCATTCTTCAAGATCAGCCAGTTCTGGGATGCATCCCCCATAACAGGTTTGAATCCGAACTTCTCGTAGAAGACCCTCGAAGCCTCAATATCTTTGACGGCCAAGCTTATTGAAAATGCACCAAGATTCATGTGTTGCTCCTTTTGGTATTGAATAAATCTTATAACGCCACAATGGGTATGGCACAATCCAGATCGAATGTTTCCCATCCCAACTCTGCAGGGTGACGACGATAGATTTCCATCCCAGGCAGGTTGGCCGGTTGGTAGCGACTGCGCGGCAGCCAATAGCGGAAAAGGAATTGTACGGCCTCATACTCCTGCCTGAGATCACCCAAACAGCGGATCGCCGCCACGCGACAGGCTGGAAAATCCTGCATGCTGACTTCGCCTTCAGCCTGCCAATCGGACGGCACACTCACGCACCAGTCGAAGCGGCATAAACGCAACGGTGTTACTTCGGGGTCATCCTGCGACATGCCGTACAATGTTGTCTTCTCAATTTGACCGCCGTGACGGTAAAACCAATCCATTAATTTATGGTAGGCATTCACAACCTTGCTGAACCTGCTGTATGAATCGTACACGCGAATATATGCCAGTCGTTGTGCAGGCAGGGAACGCAGGTGCACTTCGAATCTGCCCTGCTCTGCGAATTCGCTCAATTTCTCCAAAGTATAGCGGGGGAAGTCATCCGACCCTTTACCATTCTTGCTATTTTTCAATGGGCTTTGCCGGTCCCATTCCCTGGCATTCATGCCATAGTGTTTTTTGAAGGTCCGTGAGAAAACGGAAACAGAGCGGAAACCGCATTCGAAAGCCGCGTCGGTGATGGAGAGCCCGGGTGAGGCACGGAGCAGGGTCGCCGCCCGCTCCAATCGAAAGCGGGTGGCCATGTCACTGACGGTCTCATTGGTCAGAGATTTGAACAGACGATGAAAATGAAAAGGCGAGAATCCCGCCACCTGTGCCAACTCGTTGAGTGATAAGTCTTCCGTCGAGTTTTCACGGATGTGGTTGATGACAATATTGAGACGTTGAAAATAGATGTTGGTTTGTTTGGAGTTCTGCCGCATTGCCCCTATTATATAGCCCGCAAAACTAATCAGGAAGAATCTCCCAAGCCAGAGGGGCCAAAACTATCATCAAGCAAAACATGAACTTGGAAAGTCAACGGCCCCATCCATCGAGAAAAGCAACCTCATTCGTGCCCTCTCGTGTGGGAGAGGGGTAAACGGACATGCCGATCCTTCGCGTCAATCAGGCGTTGCACTGAGCCTGTCGAAGTGGTGAGGTCCCATTTCACCAAGCCCCTGGACTGGGGGATTTGCCGCTTGTCCGATAAAGGAGTAAACTTTTTGAAATGCTTCGTAAGTCAAAATTAGTATTTCAACTTTAGATAATTATGCGGCACTGCGTAATTTATTCATAACGCCTCCTTTTCTTGTAAACTAAACTGACGGGAGCGTATAATTCTGTACATTCCCAAGATTGTGCCTTTTGGCATGGAGTGAACGAAGCAAGAACAAATAAACGCATTGTTTCCCGCCTGGCGGAACGGAATACAAGAATAATCAAGAGGCATGTTGGAGAACGCAGAAGCCAACAGGCTGGAAATGGACCTGTTCGGGGTCGGATAA
>JAXIPJ010000218.1:0-24510 GCA_045402985.1 Anaerolineales bacterium | reverse complement strand
GGCTCGATCCTGACCGAGATCTGGCAGAACAAAGGGAAGATCCCCGAAGGCGCGTATCCGAAGACATACAAAGTGGAAGGGATTGGCGAAGACTTTTTGCCGACTGCTTTGGATCTTTCGGTTGTAGATTGGATTGAGCGTGCGGGTGACCGTGAATCGTTCCTATGGGCGCGACAACTGGTACGCCTCGAAGGGATTTTCGCGGGCGGATCATCTGGTTCTGCGCTGGCAGGCGCCATCAAATATTGCCGCAAATTAACTGCGGACCGTGTCCCTGTGGTGATCTTGCCTGATTCAGGTTCCCGTTATCTATCAAAATTTTTTGATGACAAGTGGATGCGCGAGTTCGGATTCCTCTCGATGGAATTTGGCGAAATGACACTTGGCGATTTGCTGATTGCGAAACCTGATAAAGTTTTATACACCGCAACACTTGGCGATTCCATTCGCAAGGTTGTCTCTGTGATGCATCAACATGGAATTTCACAAATGCCCGTCGTTGGTAAAGATGGCTCGCTCGCAGGCTTGCTCGAAGAAGTGGATCTGCTCAATCACATGCTTGAGAAGCACGAACACAGCCAGGATGAACCGATTGATGCTCTTGTGCAAAACGCGGGCGCGGTCTTCCCACCTGAGACCTCGCTTGAAGAAGCCATGACGTCTTTGAAATCAGGCTATGCATTGATCGTGGTGGAAAATAGCCGACCTGTTGGAATCTTGACAAAGATCGATGTATTGGATTATGTGGCAGGGAAGATATAGGGAATACGTAAACAGGTAGGCACGTAAACAAGTAAAATTGATTTGTTATTGCGAGGAGACTGCTTCGTCCTATGAGCTTGCAGTGACGTTAGTTTTCTGTGGCATCGCAAGTGCTATCGCACCCAGGCTGCCCGATTGATTCCCCAAGCCCGGTGGAACGATATAGCTTTCAATATTTTCCAAAATACTTTTACTTGCAACATAACCATTCAACAATTCACGCACTTTACGCCTGATCTTCGGGAACAGGAACTCGCGTTGCATCACGCCTCCGCCCAGGATGATCTTTTTCGGGGATAATGTCAGGATAAAATTCATTAACGCGGATGCGATGTAGTCTGTTTCGATTTCCCAGAACGGATCGTCCTCAGGGATGAGGGATCCCTTTAAATCGAGCCTCTTCTCGATTGCTGGTCCGCTGGCGAGGCCCTCGAAGCAGTCGCCGTGGAAGGGGCAGGCTCCGCTAAACGGATCCTGCTCGCGGCTGTGAGGGATGCGAATGTGCCCCATCTCAAGGCTTAGCATGCCGATCAGCGGCTTGCCATCCTTGATATATCCGCCTCCAATCCCTGTTCCGATCGTGAGATATAACGAAGGGTCCAGGCCCTTGCTTGCTCCCCAGATGGTTTCACCTAACGCCGCGGCATTGACATCCATGTCGAAGGCGATATCGACCTTCAAGGCGCGCCGTAATTTGCCGCGCACATCTGTGTTGCTCCAGTTCGGCTTGGGAGTGGCTGTGATGAAACCGTAAGTGGAAGATTTGGGGTTTAGATCAATAGGGCCAAAACAGCCGACACCAATATTGTTGATCTGCTTTGAGTCCACAAATGGCTGAAAGAATTGAATAGCTCTAGCCAACGTCTCATCTGGAGTCGAGGTTGGAAAGCGGACTTCATCCATAATGCGGTCCGGTCCGCTGCCGACCACGCATACGAATTTTGTTCCTCCTGCTTCGATACCGCCGTAGAGTTGAGCGTTTTTCATGTTGTAGTTATCTGCTCCAGCCGCCATACGCGCCGCCGTCCACAGGATGCTCACCTGCACTGTACCGAACGCAGTGCGGTGCAAGTGTCGCAAAGGACGGCGGCGGGAGCGCGACAGTCTATATTTTTTCCACGGTCATCTTCATGCCGTGCTTCGGTCTTAGAGTGGCTTCGGGTTTGAATGCGATCGGATGATCCGGAACCAGCCTCAAGCGGAATCGTTGAAGCGCCATTGCCAGGATCAACTGCATTTCCATTAACGCGAAGTTATTTCCAATGCAAACGTGCGGTCCTTCACCAAACGGATAATAAACATGGCGCGGACGGCTTGAAACATTTTCAGGCGTGAAGCGGTCGGGGTCGAACCGTTCGGGATTGGGCCAGTATTTTGGATCGCGGTGCGTGATAAAAGGAGTAATGAAGATCAACGTCTGTGGGGGAATCGGATAACCATCGATCACATCCTCTGTAACAGCTTCACGCGCAAAAAGATACGCGGCCGGGTACAAACGCAAGACTTCCTGAATAACTTGCTGTGTATAGGTTAGTTTTGGCAGATCAGCGAATGTAAGGTTGCCCCGCTCATTTCGTTGAATGGGGGAATTGGAACGAGCGGGGTTGCGTCCATTCAAAACAATTTTGAGTTCAGTGCGCACATGCGTCTCAATTTCGGGATGCTCCGATAAAAGATAAAATGCCCACGTCATGGTAGCGGCGGTGGTCTCGTGCCCCGCAAAGAAAATTGTCACGACCTCATCGCGCGCTTGCTGATCGGTCATCCCTTTGCCAGTTTCTTCGTCGCGCATCGCGAGCAACATGCCGAGCAGGTCATCTTTTGGATGCTTGCGCGCCTCCGCAATAAGCGGATAGATCGTCTCGTTCAGGATCTTGAAGGCGCGGTTATATTCCACGTTACGCGGGATGGGAACTGACAACGGCGGCACCCACATCTGTTGACTGCGCCAGAGCATGAATTTGGATGCAACATTGAAGGCGTGACTCAATGCCTCGATCTTGTTGTCAATATCCGCGCTGAACATGGACTTTATGATGACGGTGAGAGTAAGCCGCATCATTTCGGCGTCCAGATCGAGCGGCTGATTACTTTGCGCGTTGATTTCCCATTTTTGCAGAAACGAGTCGATCACCTGACTGGCGGTGGAGGCGAGTTTTGCAATCCTTTCCCGGTGGAAGGCAGGTTGGAGCAAGCGTCTTTCGCGCAGCCAGAATTCCCCATCTATCAGTGGCAGGCCGTTTCCAAGTAGCACACGGCCCGTCTCCACGCTTCTGCCGCGGATATAATTTTTGTAATTATCCTGAAGGATGTACTTAACGTAATCGGGATTTGTGACAAGGAAATATTTCGAATTGAGTAGTTTGAATTGAGCGATACCGCCAAACTCACGCGCTGTTTTCGTAAAGAGTCCAAGCATGTCACTGACCATCTCAGGCATCACGCCGAGAATGGGCAAGCCACGCGGGCCCGGAATGATTTTATGAGAGGGTGGAGTTTGGATGGTCATGATAGGCCTGGCGGTTTTACTGCAACGAACTCACATAGACGTCAGCAACTTTCTTGCTGACAAACTTATTGCATTGAATTGACCTTTGAAATTGTACCAGTGAATGATTCGTATCTGCTGTAAGAACCCAGCCAGGATTTGCGAGAATAAGGTCATAAACGTTTATTGGGAATTGCCGTGATCGTCCGGCAAACCTGGCAGTGCCCGTAAGTCGAATTGGCAATCCGACCTACTGTACTGCTGGCGGTTGATCATGGCAAACCTTATAAAGCCGTCATAAGGCTTGAAAAGTCTGTGGAAAGTCTTATAATCCTCTCGAAACCCATGATACTGGTTTTTGGAAAGTGAATAATGAAACTTCAACAAAGTGAATTGGATGGTGGCATCCGCCTGATCAAACTGATCGGCACGCTGGATATGAACGGGACGTATAGCATCGAGATCGAATTTGTTCGCTCGTGTGCTGGTGAGAATGTTTGTGTGATCGTGGACCTCTCCCGGATGAACTACATCTCATCGATTGGGATTCCCATGCTGATCAATACAGCCAAATCAGTTTCCAGCCAGGGAGGGAAGATGGTTTTACTTAGCCCTCAGCGAAATGTGGCAGAAGTGTTGGAAATAACAGGTATCCCGCAAATCATTCCCATCCATACAGATCTCGAGTCAGCTATGGCTGCGGTCGCCACCGGATAGAAATAGAGTTGGGCTGTTGTTTTCTTAATGTCAGTTCAAAGGGCATCCGCCGCGAACAACTTAAGTTCGATATCATCATCAGACAACCTGACCATTTTTTCATACTTCAGCCCGATCTTTTCCAGCACTCGGATGGAGCCCTGATTTGCAGGATCAGTGATCGCGACCAGGCGCTTCAACCTGATAACATCCCACGCATAATCCTTGACTGCCAAAGCTGCCTCCAACGCATATCCCTTCGACCAGAACTTTGGCAGGAACGCATAACCGATATCCACATCCTCCAGCCCGTCGCGTTTTATCAGCCCACACATGCCAATGGACTCGCCTGAGTCCTTCAACTCAACCAGATATAGACCAAACCCGTTCTTCTCGTAACTGGAAATAGCTACCCTTAAAATATAGGCACGCGCATCTTCCATAGTTCGCACGCCACGATCACCGATATTTTGAATAAACGAAGGTTCATTCACGAGTTCAAGTATGAACTCTGCATCATCAGTGGAAAATTGGCGCAGAATCAATCTCTCAGTTTCGATAATTTTCATCGTCTACCAAAACCCTTCATGTACTGCGCGGGCTTCCACTGCAAGCTGTGTGGCGGGACCATTCACTTCAACAGGCCGTTGACTGCGCGAAAATAATTCGCGGCATGACAGTAGTAAGTGCTCTGGTGAGGGACCGACGACTTCATAAAATTCAGGCTCACCTAAAGCATAAACGACGCGTCTCACATTTCCCCAGTGGATGGCACCGGCGCACATCGCACATGGCTCTGTGCTTGTGTAGAGAGTACAGGTTGCCAGCTTTTCAAGCGAGAAGTGCTGAGTAGCCAGCCGCATCAGATTTGTTTCGGCATGACCCGTACAGTCGCGCTCAGTGACTACGGTGTTTTCTGCTTCCAATAATACTTGATCGTTTTCATCCACCAAAATTGCCCCAAACGGATGATTACCGTGTTCACGCGCCTTCTGCGCCACTTCAATCGCAGTCCGGAGATGTTGAAGATCTGTATTGTTCAAGGAAATACGCTCCTTTGCTTAGAAATTGATTGCAACTCTGTAAACAAAAGTTCCGCTATGCAAGCCGGACACGCAAACCGAGAAATTTTCCGTAGTTTTCTGCCGCATTAATAATGGCGCTCTCTTCGGCTTTCGTTAGTTCTCTGAAGCGCACCAATTCAATGACAATTTCGCTCTTCTTAAGTGTTCGCTTCCATGTGCCCGCAATAAGACCATCGAGCACGATTATATATTGAGCAAGTTCACTGCCGCGCGAGTCCAATTTATTCGTATGGGAACTGTCAAATATCGCGCCGCGGTCAGTATAACCGACTGTGTATTCATCATAATCTGGCAGCAAATTAACTGTTGGAGATGGCATGCGCATGGGTGTGGAGTCGGCGAACCAATATATTTGTCCGTTTTCAACTTCGTTGATGAGTTGCGATCTGATCGAGTCGAGCCCCTTATTGGCGTCTGCCGTTGTCAGGCCGGACCACCACACAAAATCTTTAAGCGTTGCGGGTCCGTGGCTGAAGAAATATCGGGTGGCGAGTTCTGATAATGCGGCGTCCCGGTCCAAAGTCCGCGTTTGAGGCGCACGTTCATCCAGCAGGGCATAGGTGAATTGCTTGCCCCGTCGCGCGCCGCTACAGACGACTCCATCCAGTTCGGCGCGTACGATCAGATATGTGAATCGTAAGAGATCATCAGTGGCAATACCCTCTTTCTGAAGCAGGGACGTCAGCTCTGCGCGAGTTAACTGTTTGCCTCCCTGCAAATTTTTTGTCAGCAGCGCGTTGCTGCGTTTGAAGGTGACCGCGTCCAACTCGAGCTTGCGATAATACGTTGCACAGAGCGCATTGATACGCGGCGCGGTCAGTTCCAGCATCCAGCGGATATCTTCAGGTCTGACAAAATGCCAGGTGGGGCGCATCACATGTGTACGGAGGATCGCGCCTTCGTGGAAAGCCTGTTCGATTGAGGCATCCGTAGCATTCTGGACCCGTTGGCTGAGAGCCCATTTTGCGCCCGCATAATCCTGCGATTGAACCGCGCCGAGCCACCCAACCACCTCCGCAGGATTTGTGAACGCAGTTGAGGAAAGCCTCTGGTTGCGGAGGCGCAGACGTGCGATGTCAAAGTTTTTCATGAGGGCGAGTATATCGCTGACTAGGAATTCCCGGAATGCATTTTTTTGATTCTGGCTTTCCAGAGCTCCAACTGACTGGCAAGCGTACCGACCCATGGCTTTATGTCGCCACTATCTGGAGGATCAGGAACGATATGTTCGAATAAATGAACCATTCCTGGAAAATCATATTTTCCTTTTTCAACCGATATTCCAGAAGTCCTAATAATTTGCTTTGCCCGTTGCGCGCCTTTTGTGTCAAAGGCCAGCCAGAAGTCCGCGTAATCTGCATTAACTGAGGAGGGGTCTGCAATTCTCTCCATATATTTTTTAGGAGTTCCACTGCGTACCATTGCCCTGCAGGCGTTTATGAATTCGTCTCTGCAGGTATTGTTGCTGGAGACGGGTTTTACGGTAAGGTAGGTCATGGTTAATATTGTGGACGCCGCGACAACGATCTCGCCCCCTCGGCGGCCGCGTTCGCTGATAATTGCGATGGTCATTATAGGCAGCATGTTTTTCTTTCTTTCCTGAATGGATGAAACGTAATAGTTTAAGTATTGGCACCCCTTTCTCTAGTAGTATTGTATCACTTGCTATGCAGTTTCACGGAAGACTGTGATTAATATAAACGCAAACAGTTTATTCGCTTCACTTTATATTTTAATTCCATCATCCACTTTTGGAAGAAAAATGATCAGAATGACAACCACTGTGATGTATATGAGGTAGCTCAAGAGCGGCAGGGAATGCGCCAACAAAATGGCGCCAAGGTATGCACTGTTGACCACAATATAGACTGGCGTATGACTGCGTATATATTTCCTACTAAAATCAGGGATCGCCAAATGTGGATGAAAGTTAACATACAACAGCATGATGTATCCGACCGCGTTGCAGGTAATTAAGGTGATGCCATAAATAATGATCGGCCAGGCTTGATACGGATACCGACCGAGCAGGGAAGTTGGAAAAGGAATAAAGCTGACGCACAGCAAAAGCAGGATGTTCAACCAAAGGAAACCGCGGTCTGTTTTTTTCATCGCATGCATCGAGTTATGATGCACAACCCAATACAGCCCAATGATAATAAAGCTCATCACATAAGCCAGAATACGCGGCAACACTGAAACCAGTGCTGTTGCAAATTGGCTATAGGGCACCTCGGGGAAGCGAATATCCAGGATCAACAAGGTAATGACGATGGCAAACACGCCATCGCTAAATGCTTCCAAACGGGACTTTTCCATGATGCGATTGATTATACGGGGAATTATCGAAAAAAATTCTAGAGGCTCTTCTATCATTCAGAGAAGTGTCGCGGTTTAGGAAGGTTTACCAAATCTCATCACTTTTCTTGGATGGAATGCCAATTGGCCATTCACTGGTCGCACAGCAGTGTTTTATCACACGTATTGTGACCTGTTTGTTGCATAGTTCATCTTCGAAAAACTCATAGTTATGATATTCAAGTCCAAAGTCCCTCCACTTGGATGTATCAGGGTCAGGGTTTGTTCTCATTTCCTGCCATGAATTCTCGTCTATTGTTAGACTGAATGTGAATAAATCGGGTCCGCCAATTACATACAAGTAAGGAAAAGGTTCTTGGGAAAGGAATATTTGAATTACAGGGAATGATTTCCCGTCAAGTTTCTCAACTAAACTTAGAATCTGTTGGGTATTTTGATTGTCTAAAATGATTTCTTTGGTTGAGTCATTTTCAAAAGACTCATGAAGAATTACCCGATAAGTATCCATTCTCCAATTATAATTGCCCTAACCAATCGAAAATCCAAAATCTGAAATCGAAAAACCCATGACTCAACTCATCGAATGCATTCCCAATTTCTCTGAAGCGCGGCGGCCTGAAGTAATTGACCAGATCGTTGCGGCTATTACGTCTGTCGAAGGCGCGCGTCTGCTTGACCGTTCGTCTGACCTTGACCACAACCGCACGGTGCTCACTTTTGCAGGTCCGCCTGAATCAGTGGAAGAGGCCGCGTTCCGCGCCATCCAGACCGCGGCTGAACTGATCGACCTCAACAATCATACGGGTGAGCATCCACGCATTGGGGCCACGGATGTGGTTCCCTTTGTGCCATTGGATGGCGTCAGCATGGAGGATTGCATCGCGCTCGCAAAAAGTTTGGGTCAACGAGTGGGTAATGAACTCAGCCTCCCCGTCTATTTATATGAAGCGGCGGCAACGCATCCGCAACGCGCGAATCTCGAAAACATCCGTAAAGGTCAATATGAGGGACTCAAAGCCGAGATCGAATCCAATGCTGAGCGCGCGCCGGATTTCGGTCCAGCCAAACTTGGAAGTGCCGGGGCAACCGTTATTGGTGCGCGCAATCCACTGATCGCCTTCAATGTTTATCTCACCACTGATGATGTGGACATAGCCAAAAAAATCGCCAAGGCCATTCGTCATTCGTCGGGCGGGCTGCGAAATGTGAAGGGCCTGGGGCTGCTCGTGGAGGGCCGCGCGCAGGTCTCGATGAACCTGACGAATTTTCATGAAACGCCGATCGTACGCGTGGTCGAGATGATCCGGCGTGAAGCAGAACGATATGGTGTGGGCATTCATCACAGCGAACTTGTAGGGTTGATCCCGCAGGAGGCGCTGACAGACGCGGCGGTTTGGTATTTGCAATTGGACGCGTTCGACAAACAGCAGGTTTTGGAAACGCGACTCCATGATGCGCCCACCTCAGACTCTCCTCAGCGTGTTTCCTTTATAGAAGAATTAGCCGCCCCCACGCCGACTCCCGGCGGAGGCTCCGCTGCCGCGTATGCCGCCGCAATGGGCGCTGCATTAGTTGCCATGGTCTCAGGGCTCACGATCGGTAAAAAGAAATATGCAAGTGTGGAGGCCGGCATGCAAGCTGTGCGCGTGATGGCTGAGGGTTTGCGTAAAGAATTAACGCTGGCGGCGGATGATGATGCCTCTGCCTTCGAAGTATTGATGAGTACTTTCAAATTGCCCAAGGATACCGAAGAACAGAAAAAGAATCGCGCCAAAGCCATACATAATGCCACCATGAATGCCGCGCATGTGCCTTTGCATGTGGGTAGTGATGCAGTTAGAGTGATGGAACTGGCATTGAAGTGCGCAAAGGATGCAAACGTCAATGCCATCAGTGATGCAATGTCTGGCTTTTTGATGGCGCGCGCGGCACTAACTGCTGCCGGATACAACGTGCGTATCAATCTCAACTCGCTCGAAGACAAGTCTGCGGGGAAGAAGATGTTGAAAGAACTGGCTGAGTTGGAAACAAAAGCCGAAAGAATTGAAACGGAGATCCGCAAAGTTATGGAGACGCGCGGAGGGATCTAACATGTCATTCTGAGGGCGTTTTTGCCCGAAGCAATCTCGACTAACAAGCAGATTGCTGCATCGGGGTCGGCGAATATCATCCTCGAAAGGACGTGAAACTTCACATGAAGCGGACATCAAATCTCCTCATCTTTTTGTTTTTCCTCACATCCTGTGCCACTGTCCCAGTTTCAATTTCGCCAACTGTAACAATTGTGCTTCTGCAAGCATCTCCCACCTCTCCCACATTTACTGCAAGCGTAACTCCTGGGCCTATTCCGCAGGCAACGGCTACATCTATTGCATCAATTCCTTGTAACCCTAAAGTGGAAGATTACTGCATTACGCAGGGACATCTCATCCTCCAGCGACCAATTGACGTGCCCGCCAATAATTCAGTGGATCAAACCTATCCATATGGGTCAACTGTCAGAAGTACGCGTGAACCGCATCATGGTGTGGAGTTCCTGAACAAGTTCGGTACACCTGTCCATGCGGCGGCGGATGGGGTGGTGGTCTTCGCGGGTGCGGATAAAGAAGCGGTTTACAGTCCGTGGGTAAATTTCTATGGCAATGTCATTGTGATCGAACATGAGAATAATCTTTTCACTTTGTATGCTCATCTGTCTAAGATTGACGTCCAGGCGGGGAAGGATGTTCAGGTGGGGGAGAAAATTGGTGAAGTGGGTCAGAGTGGTGTAGCGACGGGCAGTCATTTGCATTTTGAGGTGCGCCATGGCGATGCGGAAGATTACTTTTCGACGCGGAATCCCGAACTTTGGCTGGCTCCAAATCGGGATGAAAATGATCATCCCCTTGGCGCGATGATGGTCTCAATAGTGGATTCGAATGCTCATCTGCTTTTTAGTGAGATCACTGTCCAATATTATCTTGACCGTTCGCAGCCTAACATGAAAGCGTATTATATTGAAACCTACTCAAACGATATGGCACTCGGAAATGAGAACGCGGCCTTGAGCGACCTCTCTGCCGGAAGTTATCGCATTACATTGAAAATGAATGGGCACCTTTACGAACGCTGGGTTGAAGTAGAATCGGGAATGTTGACAGAAGTTGTGTTTTTAGTTCAATAAGGTTATTGTCACTCAAATGTGATGGTCACCTGAATACTCAAATTGGAGAAAATAAATGGGACTCAAACCTGATCACTGGATCCGCAAGATGGCACTTGAACAACGCATGATCGAACCTTTTGTAGACAGGCAAGTGCGCGAAGGTGTGATCTCGTACGGCGTTTCGTCTTACGGTTACGACATTCGCGTCGCAGATGAATTTATGATCTTTACGAATGTCCACTCTGCAATTGTAGACCCGAAAAACTTCGACACGAAATCCATGTTTGAGTTCAAAGGCGACGTCTGTGTCATTCCGCCGAATTCATTTGCGCTCTCGCGCACCGTGGAATATTTCCGCATCCCGCGCAAAGTGCTGACGATCTGTTTGGGGAAGTCGACGTATGCACGCTGCGGCCTGATTGTGAACGTCACGCCATTTGAGCCTGAATGGGAGGGATTCGTCACGCTTGAGATCTCGAATACAACGCCGTTGCCTGCGAAGATTTACGCGAACGAAGGCCTGGCGCAAGTGTTGTTCTTTGAGGCTGATGAAGAATGCGAAGTCTCTTACGCGGATAAGAAGGGTAAGTATCAGAAACAGCAGTCCATTGTGTTGCCGAAGTTGTAACTCAGCAGTTGGGACCGAATTATGTTAATTATCGTCTCCTTTGGGAAGTGTTATGAAGATAATTAATCGAATCCCTCTTCTGATTCTATTTACTTTTACAGTGGCTTCTTGCAGCCCTCGTGCATCGACTCCTACCACTGCAACAAATGCGTTACTTGAGCCTACTCATATAGTTGCCCCTACAGGCACTAATATTCCAGTACCATCCTCAACACCAACGTTATCTCAGGTTGAGGAAATATTTACTATTCCAACAATGGGTTCAGTTCTCGGTTCTACACCAACGCCAATTGCAACTCCTTCATTGGAGGATTCTTCTTTGAAGTTAAAAGAACTTTCAGAGAAAGAATCGCTTGCACTAATTTATGCAATGAATGAGTATTCTTACCAAAACTATCCTCCGTTTTCAGGCTGGTGGACGGAAGGTGAGTTTGTATCATCTCAGATGCCAGTTGCTTTAGCAATTCAGGAATATCTTTACCATTTTCCTGAAAGTCCTAGTGCTGACCGCTTGCGCTGGCAACTGGCATTTATTGACTCAATTACGTTTGAAGGTGTGATGGGAAATGAATATAACGATAAATGGATGGTTGGAGAATTGCAGAAAGGACTCAATCGAGGAGATGTTCCTCCTGATGAGTTGCAGAGTATTATTGATAAGTATTGGTTTGATGTCAATTATTTTCAGCCAGTCGAAAATTTGTTTGGAGATGGAAAAACGGCTTGGTTTTACGTGATTAGTCCCAAAGTATGGAAGCAAGAAGGAGATTATGAAAAATCGACAGATTTCTTTCAACGTGGCGGTTTATTTATTGTGGTACGCAAAATCAATGATGGCGATTTTCAACTCCACTTATTGGAAAACGCTTGGAGTTTTTCGAATGGTGCAAGCTCCTTATTTGAAATCTCTGATCGTAACAAAAATGGTGTGCCTGAAATTGCATTAAATCTCTGGCTTCATAGCGGCTCAATGTGTGGCGGGAATTTTAAGATATTTGAATGGCGAGATAGTATCTTTGTAGATCTAACAAGAGGTGAAATACAGATTGGTGATTGTGTAGATAACTATGAATACTCTGATGTGGAAGGGAAACCGTCCATAATATTCAGAAAATTTTTTAGACAAATTCCAGCTGTGTACACATGGAATGGCAGTTATTATGAGTTTTCAGGATATGAGCATTCAACCCTCATTGAAAAATGGTTGTCCGCTAGATCTTATTCTGAAGAATCAGAAACAATTGAAGAGATATTATCTTCGGAGAACACAGAAGGACTAAGCCCATCCCATATTGACTTCTTGAGGTATCGATTAGGGATTGTATATGCTCTAGATTCACAAGTTTCGCAAGTGAAGCGAGTACTGCAGGATCTGGCTGAGAACCCTTTGGACAAAACGCGGACAGTATATTCTGAATTTGCAAGAAATTTCCTAAGATCCTACTCTGGTGATGAAAGTTTATATCTTGCCTGTGAAGAATCCCGCGAAATTTTTGATGCGATATCGAAATCTCTCCCGACCAAAAATGACGAAGAACTGTTTGGAATTCCTTTTGATTTTACTTTCGGTCCGGGCATTCTCAGGTGTTTTGATCAAGATGTGTTCGAAGTGTTGATTAATAAAATACATATTGGAGTCGAAAATCTGCCTGGTGAACTACGCAAGAATGGAATGGACTTATATTACGCTGAAAAACAGGATATTAATCTCGATGGAGTATCTGAAGAGTGGCTAATTATTTTTAATGATAGTGTGTTTGTAGTTGTCCCGAGTGGATCACATTTTAAAGCGGTGGTGATTAATTATTTTGAGTCTGGAGAAAATGTAAAAGAAGATTCAAAGGCTGAATTGAACATTGAGCGTTGGAATGGTATCCAGGATCCTGTAATGACAATCTCAGCTAATCAGGAGTTATCGATTTTGAGTATAGGTGAAGACTATAGTTCAACATGGCTTAATGCTGAATATGATGTAGAAGACGTTCTCTTTTCATCACAAGACACTCCAGCACAATATCAGGCTTTCTATATCAAGCCTAGGTCGGATAGTGATTACTATGATGTTCCATGGAAGGGTTATCGTTGGGATTCTGATCATCAGGTGTTTCGAGATGATTTAGTCGAATATATGTTGTTCATAGAACATAATCCAGATAAAACTGTTGAAATAGCCAAGATCATTATCCCGCTTCTGATAGATTGGAAAGATCTGGATTCTGCGATGATTTGGTTGCCAAGATATTTTTATCTTTGTGGACTTTCCTATGAACTTTCGGGCGATGCACAAAAAGCCACTGAGGTTTATTCGCAATTGTGGCATGATTTTCCCAGCAGCCATTATGCATTATTGGCAAAATACAAACTTGAGCCTGTCACTCCTTGATCCATTAGGTGACTATCTTTTGGGTATTTGCTCCTGTTTCGCTTGGTCTGGTTATTAATCCTTGTGCATCAATTCCTTGTTTTGCAAAGACATCAATTATCTTTTCTTTGGCGGGTTCTGCATTCTCCCTGAGGACGAAACAAATGATAGACGGCCCTGCACCTGAAAGCGCGGCTGCGCCGAATTGCTTTGCTGCCTTATAAGCGGCGATGCCTGCGGGGATGTGTTTCAGCCGATACGATTGATGGATGCGATCAGCCATCACTTTTTGCAGCAGGTCCAGGTCTCCAGTACGAAGCGCATCGATCACAAGCGCTGTCCGCCCGATATTGAAGATCGCATCTGCCCGCGAAACGGATTTTGGCAACACCGAACGTGCAGTATGAGTCTGCCAGTGAACTTCCGGTTTGACAATGACAGCCGATAACGGTGGTACATCATAACGACGCGTGATAACTTCACTTTCTGTCATTACTGAAACGACCAGGCCCCCCAAAAATGCAGGTGCGACGTTATCAGGATGTCCTTCGATTTGCGACGCAATTGTTACCATGGCATTGATATCTAACGGCTTCTTGAGCAATTCGTTCGCGCCATAAATTCCCGCAACGATTGCAGCCGCGCTGGAACCCAGACCACTACTATGAAGAATGTTGTTGTGTGCCTGAATATTTACTCCCCTCAACGGCTTGCCACAGATATCATAAACTCGTCTGAAAGAGTCGGTCAGCAAATTTTTCGGGCGGTGATTTAGTTTTTCTGCCCCTTCACCGGTCACGCGATAGATCGTTTCATCTGCCTCTTCAAAACTTACTTCGTTCCAAATGTCCAATGCAAGACCGAGACAGTCAAATCCCGGACCAAGATTGGCGGATGTGGCAGGCACGCGGATTTTTATCATGAATGAAATTATAATCGCCCCATTCTGGACATTGGAGTTGTTATGAACTATCAAGGCATTATCCATCGCTATGGCCACTTGCTTGATCTTCCTTCTCATTCAAAAACTGTTTCGCTTCTGGAGGGAAATACTCCGCTCATTTCCCTGCCGCGTTTGGGAAAGGATCTAGGCTGTGAGTTGTATGTTAAATTTGAGGGATTAAATCCAACAGGATCATTCAAGGATCGCGGGATGACTGCGGCAATTAGCGAAGCTGTGGGCCGTGGCGTAGAGACAGTGATCTGTGCTTCGACTGGGAACACGGCCGCATCTGCTGCGGCGTATGCGGCGCGGGCAGGGTTGCGCGCCATAGTTTTAATTCCCGATGGGAAAGTTGCCATCGGCAAACTGGCGGGTGCAGTAGCTTATGGCGCGGAGGTGATCCAGGTACAGGGCTCGTTCGATGATGCGTTATCGCTCGTCGTGGAAATTACACAGAAGACACCCATCGCGTTGGTCAATTCAATTAATCCGTTTCGTATCGAAGGGCAGAAGACCTCTGCGTTCGAAATATGTGACGATCTAACCAGCGCACCAGATTGGTTGTGTCTGCCCGTTGGGAACGCAGGCAATATCACATCTTATTGGGCTGGCTTTAAAAACTATCAAAAAGGATTGCCACAAATGTTTGGAGTCCAAGCAGCGGGCGCGGCTCCGCTCGTGTTGGGGCATCCAGTGGATAAACCAGAGACGATCGCAACTGCAATACGGATCGGAAAGCCGGCGCGCGGCGAACAGGCATTATCTGCTGCAGAGGAATCGAATGGGAAAATCATTGCGGTTTCAGACGAAGAAATATTATCGGCGCAGAAAATACTGGCAGGGGAGGGGATTTGGGTTGAGCCGGCCTCAGCCGCTGGACTCGCTGGTCTTATAATGGAAATAGGTAAAGGGTACATGAATGTGAAAGACAAGAGAGTTGTGGTGGTGTGTACAGGGCATGGACTCAAAGATCCAGCTGTCATCACTGAATCATTTGAGGCTCCCAAGATCATTTCTGCAACTTACGATGCGTTGATCGGAGTTATTGAATAGTGAATAAGAAACCGAGGCTCATCGCCTCGGTCTGTTTTACTGTGCATTTGCTTTGTCGTAACTTTTTACATCGTCTATGGCCTTCCGAACATTGACAAAAGGAAGGATGATCAATCCCGCAATAAAGTAAAAGATGAGAGCCAGGATTCCGTAGCGCAAACTCCCAAAAATTTGATTGGCGAGGCCAAAGAGCAGAGGGCCAGTCCATGAAGTGCCGCGTTCGCTGACTTCGTAGAACGAGAAAAATTCGGCTTCCTTGCCAGCGGGAATCATTTGTGCGAAGAGGCTGCGGCTAATGGCTTGTGAACCGCCAAGGACCAGGGCAATGAAGATGCCAAGGATGAAGAACTCGCTCACGCGTGATTCGCCTTTTAATCCGCCATAGGCATATATTACTACTCCAGCCCAAATCACAAGGCTGACGATAATGGATTGTTTTGAACCGATCCAGCCTGCGAGTTTTCCCCACAACAGCGCGCCACCGAATGCGACGAACTGGATCATGAGGATGATAGCGATCAGCGTATCTTGCGGCAGTCCAATACCGCCGCGCACGATTGGCGCGGCCGCGAAAGTGGATGCAACTGCGATCACGGTTTGAATACCGTCGTTATAAAGGAAGTAAGCCAGAATAAATTTGATTGTCTCAGGAAAATGCTTCAATTCACGAAAAGTATTTCCTAATTGTTTAAAGCCAATTCCAATATAACTCGAGCCAGGAGGCAATGCACGCGCAGCATGACGAGGTTTCAGGCGTGCCCATGTGAGCAAAGCGAACCCCATCCACCAAATGCCAGCAGATGCAAGGTTGATGCGAACCGCCAAGTCGCCTGGTACGCCAATTGTGTCACTGAATATGAAGAACGCTAAATTTAGCGCCAGTAGAATCCCACCGCCAATATACCCCATGGCAAAGCCGTATGAAGAAACACGATCACGCTCTTCTTCGCTGGCAATATCTGGAAGATATGCATTGTAAAATACGATGGCTGCACCGAAGGCAAGATTGGCAATAATGAACAGAACCCCGCCGAGCCACCATAAATTCCCTACAACAAGGAACATTGCAATGGTCGCAATCGCGCCGATAGTAGCAAAGATTTGCATCATCCGTTTGCGGAGGTGTGAATAATCTGCGATGGCGCCCAGGATCGGCAGGAATAAAACTTGAAGCCCAACAGAGAATGAAATGCAATACGGGAGGAAAGAATCAGGTGCAACGGGAATCCCCAAGAAACGCGCCAATCCATCAGGATGGGCCTTCGCTGCTATCGCTGCAAGTGATGCAATATATGGCCCTAGAAAAACCGTTCCCACTGTGGTGCTGAAGGCAGAATTTGCCCAGTCGTACATTGCCCAGCCGAAGATTTCACGTCTATCATTTGTTGCTGTCTGTGATGATGCAGTCATTTCGCCTCCTGCGCGTCCTTGGTCAGTATTACTAAACTAAACCCCACGCAACTACATTAAGTTGCGTATGTGTGGAAATGTGATAGAATCACGTTAACGCCAAATGGGGGATGGACGAAAATTAAAACAAAAAATCCCTTGCGTATATATACGCCTTGATATATAATCATCGTTTGCTATCCCGCCAAACCATCGCGGGATGGATTTATGTGCTTAAACGGCGAGCCGGTCCCACTTCAGGAGTAAACCGAATGTCTTCTTCCTTACCACGTAAAAGTTACGCGCGTATTCCCGTCAATATTAAACTTCCCAATCTGATCGAAGTCCAACTGGACTCATTTGAGCGCCTCAAGCGCGAAGGACTGGGTGACCTCTTCCATGAGGTTTCACCCATTGAGTCTTATAACAAGGGCATGAAATTGTATTTCCCAAGCCGCGGCCCTGAATCAAAGCAATGGGGTCTCAAGTATTGGTTTGGCGAGCCAAAACACACGATCGAAGAGTGTGTTGAGCGCGATCTAACCTATGCCAGCCCTCTTTACGTTTCAGTGCTGCTGGCGGGTCCCGATGTGCCCGAACCGATCAAACAGGATATTTTTCTGGGCGACTTCCCTGAGATGACTGACAAGGGCACCTTCATTATTAATGGAACGGAGCGTGTTGTTGTCTCGCAGTTGATCCGTTCACCAGGTGTATATTTTGAAGCGCCAACTGATCGCGCCACAGGACGTTCGCTTGCGATGTCCAAGCTGATCCCGGATCGCGGCGCGTGGATGGAATTCGAGACCCGCAAATCCGATTATATTATTTTGAAATTCAACCGCAAGCGTACCGTGCCCATCACAGTTTTCCTGCGCGCTCTTGCTGCAGTGGACGATGGCATCAAAGATACGCCACTCAAGACAGGTTCGGATGAAGAACTGCTGTCGCTCTTTCAGGATATTGATAATAACCCTGAACGTCTCTTTATGGCTTCCACGCTTCGGCAGGAACCTGAATGGGACCTGGGGGGTGGTCTAACGATCGCGGAAGCAGCCTTGATCGAGTTTTTTCGAAAAATGCGCCCGGGGGATCCTGCCACATTGGAAAATGCGCGGCAGTTCCTCGAAGAGCAGTTGTTTGATCAAAGGCATTACGACCTGGAGCGTGTGGGTCGTTATAAATTGAATCAGAAACTGGATCTGGATATCCCCATTCCTCATCGCACAGTTACGAAAGGTGATGTAATTCGACTTCTCGGCCGCATGATTCAGATCAACAATGGAGTCGAGAAACCGGACGATATCGATCACCTTGGGAATCGACGCGTCAAGACGGTCGGTGAGTTGATCCAGAATAAATTGCGGATTGGCCTGCGACGCATGGAGCGCGTGATCAAGGAACGTATGTCCATCCGTGATCAGGAACAATTGTCGCCTGTCACACTGGTCAATATTCGCCCGGTTGTGGCGGCCCTACGCGAGTTCTTTGGTTCATCCCAGCTTTCACAATTTATGGATCAGACCAACCCTCTGGCGGAGTTGCGCCACAAGCGCACGCTTTCAGCGCTCGGACCTGGCGGTTTACGCCGTGAACGCGCGGGTTTTGATGTACGTGATGTCCACCACTCGCACTACGGACGTATCTGTCCAATTGAAACGCCTGAAGGTCCGAACATTGGCTTGATCGGGCGTCTGGCTTCATTTGCGCGCGTAAATGAATATGGCTTTATTGAAACGCCATACCGAAAAGTATTCAGGACCATGCAGCCTGATGAAGAACGTCTCGAAGGTCGTACTTTGCGAGCGAACGTTGTTGACCCCAAGACGGAAGAAGTGCTGTATAAGGCCGGTGAATTAATTGATGCAAAGGCTATGAAGAAAATTGCCAAGCTTGGCAATCCAGTGGATATCGCTCCGTATGTCTCTGATCAGTTTGATTATCTTTCTGCTGATGCAGAAGATAAATACGTTATCGCTCAGGCGAATGCTCCTCTGACTGATTCTAAGGAATTTGTGCGTGAGCGCGTTTCATGCCGCTATCATTCCGGCTTCATCTTCTCAACGCCAGATGCAGTGGATTATATGGATGTGGCGCCGCATCAGGTTGTTGGTATTAGCGCCGCGCTGATTCCATTCCTTGAGCATGACGATGCCAACCGCGCGTTGATGGGCTCTAACATGCAAGCCCAGGCAGTTCCGCTGATTCGCCCGGAAATTCCACTTGTCTCCACTGGTATGGAATATCACGCTGCGCTTGACTCTGGTCAGGTGGTGGTGGCAGAGGTTGACGGTGAGATAACTTCTGTTACTGGCAATTCAATTACTGTCAAAGAAAGAGGCGGGGTCCGCAATTATCAACTGCGAAAATATCAGAGATCCAATCAAAGTACTTGTATCGATCAACGCCCTGCAGTTGTGAAGGGACAACGAATCAAAAAAGGCGATATTATCGCCGACTCTTCATCTACTGAAAGTGGTCAATTGGCTCTGGGTCAAAACGTGGTGGTTGCTTTCCTCTCGTGGGAAGGTGGAAACTTTGAGGATGCCATCCTGATCTCCGAACGTCTTGTTCAGGAAGATCGTTTTACATCTGTCCACATTGAAAAGTATGAAGTTGAGGCACGTGACACAAAGCTTGGCCCTGAAGAGATCACGCGCGATATTCCCAATGTTGGTGAGGACGCCATCAAGGATCTCGATGAAAACGGAATCATCCGTATTGGCGCCGAAGTTGGCCCCAATGATATTCTGGTTGGTAAGATTACACCAAAAGGCGAAAAGGAATTGACTCCTGAGGAACGGCTTTTGCGAGCTATCTTCGGTGAGAAATCCCGCGATGTAAAAGATACCTCTTTGCGAATGCCTCATGGGGAACGTGGCAAGGTGGTGGATGTGAAGGTCTTTACGCGCGAAGAGAACTCTGACCTTTCAGCCGGTGTGGATATGATGGTACGCGTTTCTGTTGCGCAACGTCGTAAATTGACCGCGGGCGATAAAATGGCTGGCCGTCATGGAAACAAAGGCGTGGTCTCGAAGGTTGTGCCTGTTGAAGATATGCCATTTCTTGAAGATGGCACACCTGTAGACATTATCTTAAATCCGCTTGGTGTTCCGGGCCGTATGAATATCGGTCAAGTTCTTGAGGTCCATCTTGGGTGGGCCGCCAAGCGCCTCGGCTATCGTGCTGTGACCCCTGTTTTTGACGGAGCCTCAGAAGAGGAAATTGAGGCCGAACTCGCGCGTGCCTGGATTTTGGATCAGGCATGGAAAGAGACTGCCGCGATCTCCTGGGAATGGATCAAGCAACAGGAATATGATCCTGAATCTATTCAGGATGATGATGAAGTACGGCGGCTCTATCTGGAAGAGTGGCTGGGGGCGCGGAAATATGATCCTTATGATCTGAATGATGTGGATTTTGCCCGCCGTGCCGCTGGAGCCGAATGGCTTCGTGACCGTGGTTATGATCCTGATACGATTTTCCACCCGGAAGATGTGGACCCGCGAGCACGTGAAGGATATAACACAGCAGCTGTGAGTGCCTGTCTTCGTCTGTGGATAGAAAGTCATGGACACGGTGGCAGAATTGCTGAAGCACGAGTTATGGAAGTGGCACAGGAAATTACTGCCGCCACTGGCTTTCCTCTGCCGATCCTTGGTAAACAAACTCTGCGAGATGGCAAGTCCGGGATTCCCTACGATCAACCTGTGACCGTGGGCGTGATGACAATATTGAAGTTGCACCACTTGGTTGAAGATAAAGTGCATGCGCGCTCCACAGGCCCATACAGTCTGGTAACGCAACAACCGCTTGGTGGTAAGGCACAATTTGGTGGTCAACGATTTGGTGAAATGGAAGTATGGGCCTTGGAAGCTTATGGTGCAGCCTATACTTTGCAGGAAATGCTGACGGTCAAATCTGATGATGTACAGGGACGCGTTAATACTTATGAAGCGATCGTAAAAGGTGAGCCTATCGAGGAGCCAAGTATTCCTGCTTCGTTCCGCGTTCTGGTGAAAGAGTTGCAATCACTGGGTCTGGCTGTTGAAGCGATCAATGAAAGTGGCGATGTGGTTAAGTTCGGTAAGGATGAGGAAAAGCAACATCCGCCCAAATTGAATACAGGTCTGCTGGGTATTGGTGATAACCTAATGACCAAGCAGTAATCTTGACGATAACTAAAGTCAGTGATAAAATCTCATTTCGTTGCCAACAGAAAAAGCGGCAATAACTCCCGCTAAAGGCATGGCACTATAAATGAGGCCATCAGTTTACTTGTGATGGCCTCATTTCTTGTGAAAATTCATTGTGAAAAAAGTAGAAATCGGAGGCTGAACGTGCCGACAATCAATCAAATGGTCCGTAGAGGACGCAAGAATAAAAAAGTTAAGAGCAAAGCACCGGCGTTGCAATATACATTGAATTCGTACAAGCAGCGTCGCGTTCGTCAGGATAAAGGTGCGCCACAGAAACGCGGTGTCTGCACAATTGTCCGCACGATGACGCCCAAGAAGCCAAACTCAGCTTTAAGAAAGATCGCTCGTGTCCGATTGACGAATGGCATAGAAGTGACCGCCTATATTCCGGGTGAAGGTCATCAATTGCAGGAACACTCAGTTGTGTTAGTGCGTGGTGGTCGTGTGAAAGATCTTCCTGGCGTCCGTTATCACATCGTACGCGGCTCTCTGGATACTACAGGTGTCGCCAATCGTAAGCAGGGCCGTTCAAAGTACGGCGCGAAGCGTCCCAAATAATTTGATGGAGTAATGAACAATGCGTAGAGCGAAACCCGAAAATCGGCCAATTCTTCCGGACATCCGTTATAACAGCGTGCATGTTCAGACCATGGTGCAGCATGTCCTCAAACGCGGCAAGAAAAGCGTTGCCACCGGTCTCATTTATAAGGCCATGGATCTCATAAAAGATCGTGTAGAGAAGAGTCCTTTGGATGTATTTGAGGGTGCTCTTAAAAATGTTTCTCCGGTTATGGAAGTTCGCCCTCGACGTGTTGGTGGGGCAACATACCAGGTGCCTATGGAAGTATCAGTGGACCGCCGCAGAACGTTGGCCATCCGCTGGATTTTGTCTGCGGCGCGCGAACGTGCCGGAAAATCCTTCGCTGAAAAGTTAGCTGGTGAATTAATTGATGCCTTCAATGAGACTGGTTCCGCGATCCGCAAGCGCGATGAAACACATAAAATGGCAGAAGCAAATCGCGCATTCTCACATTATCGTGTTTAAGTTCTATCAACGAAACATAAAGGTAAACTAGTAGCATGGCTCGTGAATATCCGCTTGAGAAGTACAGAAATATAGGCATCATTGCCCACATCGACGCTGGTAAAACAACAACTACCGAGCGGATTATGTTCTATACAGGCAAGACGCATCGTATTGGATCTGTTGATGATGGAACAACGGTCACTGACTGGATGGTACAGGAACGTGAACGCGGTATCACAATTGTGTCCGCTGCAGTTTCAGCAGAATGGAAAGGTTATCAATTTAATCTAATTGATACACCAGGGCACATTGATTTTACTGCCGAGGTTCAACGCTCCCTGCGTGTGTTGGATGGTGGGGTGGTGGTGTTTGATGCCGTCCAAGGTGTTGAGCCTCAGAGTGAGACAGTTTGGCGTCAGGCTGATCGCTACGGCGTCCCACGAATTTGTTTTGTGAATAAAATGGACCGCGTGGGTGCGTCGTTCGAACGAACAATTGAATCGATTAAAGATCGCTTGGGTGCCAACGCAATTCCTATGCAACACCCGATCGGGTTTGAAGGCGGTTTCCGCGGTGTTATTGATCTACTGGAACTAAAAGCAATTGTCTGGGAGGACGATCTTGGGAAAGACCCGATACTCACTGAAATCCCAGATGATTTGAAATCACAAGCCACAGAAGCTCGTGCTTACATGGTGGAAAAAATCGCCGAATTGGACGACGAATTAACGGTCAAATACCTGGAAGCCCAAGAGATTAGTGTCGCTGAACTGAGGTCCGCTTTGCGTAAAGCTGTGCTTGAAAGTAAAGCTGCGCCCGTTTTTTGCGGCTCTTCATTGAAAAACAAAGGCGTGCAAGTTCTGCTGGATGCGGTTGTGGATTTTCTCCCATCCCCAGCAGATATTCCCCCGGTACGCGGAACAGATGAAAATGACGAGCCCATTGATCTGCCTCCAAATGATGATGCACCTTTAAGCGCTTTAGTGTTCAAGATCGTCACTGATCCTTATGTAGGTCGCCTGGCTTATTTCCGGGTCTATTCCGGTGTTGTCAGTCAGGGACAAACTTTGAACAACCCTATCAAGGGCAGGCGTGAACGTATAGGTCGCTTGATTCGAATGCACGCTGATCGTCGCGAAGATATTACAGAAGTTCGCGCTGGCGACATCGGTGCCGTTCTTGGTCTAAAAGACACATTCACCGGTGATACTCTCTGTGATAACAAGAAAGTTGTTTTGGAAACTATTTCCTTTCCTGAACCTGTGATCTCCATCGCCATCGAGCCGAAGAGCGGCGCCGATCAGGAAAAGATGGGCGAGGCGCTTCGTAAACTTGCCGAAGAAGATCCAACCTTCCGAGTGCGTACCGATGAAAATACTGCCCAAACAATCATTGCAGGGATGGGCGAGTTGCACTTGGATATTCTCGTTGATCGCATGTTGCGCGAGTTCCGTGTGCAAGCTAACGTCGGCAAGCCGCGCGTTGCATATCGCGAGTCTATTACCCGCGCTGTTCCAAAAGTGGATTACAAGTATGCTAAGCAGACCGGCGGACACGGTCAGTATGCGCACGTTGTCATCTCACTTGAGCCTGGCGAGCGCGGAAGCGGGATTGTTTTTGTAAATAAGATCGTGGGCGGCTCGATCCCCAAGGAATACCATTCTGCTGTTCAAAAAGGCGTGATGGAAGCGGCTGATAGCGGCGTGCTGGCTGGATATCCCGTTGTAGATATGAAAATAACCTTATTCGATGGTTCCTTCCATGAAGTTGATTCCAGCGAAATGGCTTTTAAGATGGCGGCCTCTATGGCTTTTAAAGAAGGTGTTCACAAAGGATCACCGGTTTTGCTTGAGCCGATCATGAAAGTTGAGGTCGTCGTTCCGGATGATTATCTTGGAGATGTGATCGGTCAGATCAACAGCCGGCGTGGCAGTATCCAGGGCATGGAAGTTCGTCCCGGCAATGCGCAGGCTGTCCGTTCGATGGTCCCGTTGGGTGAAATGTTCGGTTACGCAACTGAATTACGTTCAGCTACACAGGGCCGCGGTGTTTTCAGTATGGAATTTGATCACTATGCGCCGGTCTCACAGGCAGCTGCGCTAGAGATTTTGAAATAATAAGAAACTTGTTTTTTCAACATTAGAAGGAGAAGTATCCATGGCGAAGCAGAAATATGACAGGAGCAAGCCGCACTTGAATGTGGGGACGATGGGACACATCGATCATGGGAAGACGACGCTGACAGCCGCGATCACGAAAGTGGCGGGGTTGTTGGGGAATGCGGATTTCCGGGCATATGACAGCATCGATAATGCGCCGGAAGAAAAAGCGCGCGGCATCACGATCAACATCGCGCATGTGGAATATCAGACGGACAAACGTCACTACGCCCACGTGGACATGCCGGGACACCG
>JAXIPJ010000290.1:0-28765 GCA_045402985.1 Anaerolineales bacterium | reverse complement strand
TAGCATGTAGATCCGGGCGTCCAACTCCCTGCAAGAAAAGAGTGTCACCGGTGAATAAAGCCTTCCGATCCAGAAGATAGGACATGCTTTCCACAGTATGACCAGGAGTCTGTATGGCCATGAGCGAAGCTTCGCCGACCTTGATGGTTGAACCATTGCGGAGGGGCATGAAGCGATATTTGACGCGCTGTTGATCAGGCAGATACACGGTTGCACCACTTTGCTCTGCCAGGAGACGCGCACGTGACAGGTGGTCTGCGTGAATATGGGTATCCAATACAGCAGTGATAGACCACCCACAACCCTTGGCCAAATCCAGATACACTTCGGGTGGCAGTGACGCGTCGATCACGAGTGCTTCACCCTGCGAACCGATTAAATACGAGAGACACCCTTTGCCGACGCGTCGGATCTGAATAACTTGAGCATCACTACCTGGAACTGAGATGTCTGCTGTATTCCAGGATAAACTCCACGCCTGCATGCCTCCCTCAAGAGACCGGGCTTCTATGCCTCGCGCCTGTAATTGTTTGGCTGCAATTCGGCTGGTATATCCAGAGTTGCAGACCGTCACGATTGGAACATCTGAAGGCAGAACTACGCCATCTAAAGCATGATCATTATGTGCTTTCAACGCCGCGTAGGCATCGACATGAAGACTTCCAGGGATTGCCCAACTGGCGCGATCGGAAGCCGAGCGTATATCGAGAACAACCACCGGCTTGGCTGTTTCCAGCCAAATACGCAATGTCTCAGCATCAATTGTGCTCATTCGTTTTCTCCATCACACTTTCAACTGGTAAATTCAGTGCCTGCCAATCCGGGAGGCCATCGATCAGCCGACGAGCGCGATACCCATGTTTCTGCAATAGGGTTACTGCCTCATCCGCAAATACACAATAGGGTCCTCGACAATAAGCAATAATTTCCTGATCGCGGGACAGCTCAGCGAGACGCGCTTCCAATTCATCAATCGGAATGGAGCGCGCCTCTCGGATATGGCCAGACTGATACTCCAACTCCGGTCGAACATCCAAGATCAAAACATCGCCTGCTTCCATACGCTCAACCAATTCAGCCGCACTGATCGATTGTAGGGGGCCGCGGTCCTGTAGAAAACTTTGAACCAGGCGATTGACCTCTGCAAGTTGGAGTTCACCTAGATCCCGCAACGTTTGCCAGAGACGAAACACGCGCTCGTCACCCAAGCGATAATAGGCATAAAGCCCGTCCCGCCGAACGTCAACCAGCTGAGCTGCTCGCAATACTTGTAAGTGTTGGGAGGCGTTCGCAACGGGTAGGTTGGCTTCTGCAGCTAAATCTTCTACCGTCCGTTCACCTTGCGCTAGGAGCTCCACAAGCTCTAGCCGATGCGGGTTAGAGAGCGCCTTACCAATCCGTGCAAACTGCTCATAAAGTTGATCTTTGAATTGCCGTTTGTTCTGTATTTTCATATTCAATATAATAATTGAATATTAATCTAAAGTCAATAGCTGATAGAAAACAAAGCTGAGTAATTCAGATCTTGCAGCCGGAAGGTATTGGTTGCCTCACCTTGAATGCCACTCTCATTCGACTAGCAGAACGCTATCGTAAGCGAGTCTATTCTTTATCTGTTCCCAAAGATACACTTATGCTTGCCATGCTGAATTGGTAGAGCCAGTCTGCCATTTGTTCAGGCGAGTATGGCTGTTCGTTTTCGAGCCACCATACAATCGCACCGATCCCTGCATTCAGGAGATAGTTCACGGTCAAGTCGACAGGTGGGCGGGTAGAATCAGGCTGGGAGGCATGTCTGGAGAGGATCCGTCGGTATCCAGTTTCAATGTAGTCGCGGAAAGCTTGCCCACAGAATGCCGGGTCGCCTTGTTTGCCCAACATTACCCGGTAAAAGTCGGCATTAGCCTGCATATGCCGGAGCAGCTTTGCGAGCCCGGAAGGGGGTGAATCTACATTTGGCAATGACTGGTCCCCGTGCGAAATCTCTCTGTCCTCTGAGTCAATGTACTCCGAAAGCTCTTTCACGTAGTGCGCCAATAGATCGTACTTATCTTCGTAGTGTCGGTAGAACGTAGCGCGGTTGACCATGGCTCGCTCTGTAATGTCGCGCACAGTGACTTGTGCGAAACCCTTCTCACTGGCGGCCTCGAGGAGGGCCTTCTGAAGCAGCTTGCGGGTACGGCGTACCCGTAAATCCTCTAAATTCTGAGTCATTTTTTCACTTTCTGTTGCATATCCAAACACCGGATCGCATTTTGCTGATTGACGGTTGATTTAGCACACGGTAGCATTTGTGCAACACTATCAATGATATGCAACACTGTGTTGTTTATTCTAATATGAACTCAGGAGAACGACAAGAATGAAAAATGAGCGAATTGATACGGTAGTGATCGGTGGCGGACAAGCAGGCTTAGCCGCGGGGTATTACCTGCGCCAGCAAAAACGAGATTTCATCATTCTGGACGCGCACGACCGTGCAGGTGATAGCTGGCGAAGGCGTTGGGACTCTTTGTGCCTCTTCACCCCAACTGGTTTCAACAACTTGCCGGGGATGCCGTTTCCCAAATCTAGGGATCGCTTCCCCACTAAAGACGAGATGGCTGATTATCTGGAGAGCTATGTGGCCCGCTTTGAGATTCCCATGCTGTTCAATACCAGGGTAGAAGAAGTGACTAGAGATGACGAATATTATCTAATCGCTACTAACGCATTGCATCTGAAGGCTAGTCACGTGATCGTGGCGACCGGAGCCCATCCCACTCCCCATGTGCCAGCATTTGCAAGTCAGCTTGATCCCGCGATCAACCAACTTCACTCAGCTGCCTATCGCAGCCCGCGTCAACTACGGGATGGGGCCGTACTGGTTGTTGGTGCTGGCAACTCTGGGGTAGAGATCGCGCTTGACCTGGCGCCACGACATTCCGTTCGGCTGGCAGGCCGTAATACTGGTTTCATCCCTTCCAATTACGGGAAATTCACCTATGAACTCGGGGTGATCCTCTTTAAAGTGCTGATGCAGCGTCTTACCGTAGATACACCACCCGGACGTTGGTTCGTGCAACGAGCCAGGGAATTTACCGGAGGTCACCCAGTCGTTGGCGTGACCCCAGAAGATCTCCTTCGGGCAGATATTCAACGCGTGCCACGCCTGACAGGCGTCAGCGGTGGACAACCGGTTCTCGAAGATGAGCGTGCCCTGGATGTCCCCAATATCATTTGGGCCACTGGCTTCACGCGCGACTATCGCTGGATCAAGTTGCCAGTATTCGATGCGAAAGACGAGCCCATCCATCACCGCGGCGCAGTGCTGGCAGAGCCTGGACTGTACTTCGTTGGCTTGCCATACCAATCTTCGGTGCTTTCTGGACTCGTAGCAGGAGCAGATGTCGACGCGAACTACATCGCTAAGCAGATCAACATACGAACCAGGGCCATTGACCGTGCGCGTGGCGGAAAGGCTGACAGGTTGAGCAAACGGACTTCAAGCGCCAGCTAAGCATAAGGAATATGAAGATGATCAAGAAACAAGTAAAACAAATTGTCAAAAAAATTGCTGTCAACGATTACATTATGGAGAACATGTTTTGCGCGCCAAAAGGTGCACTTGGACGACTCGGCGGCCAGTTGATGTCCCAAGATCGCTGGCTGCCTGCCTGGGTGCTGGACCTTCTGGAGGTGAGCCCGTCTGATTCAGTCTTGGAAGTAGGCTCCGGTCCTGGGCTTGGCCTGGAACAGGCAGCCGAGATGGCCTATGAGGGACTTGTCGTGGGTCTCGATCCGTCTGAAACCATGCGCGAGTTGGCGCATCGCCGAAACCGTGCCCTGATCGAGGCGGGGCGTATTGAGCTTCACCTTGGCTCCGCAGAAGAGCTTCCTTTTGATCACGCCATATTCGAAAAAGCTATGGCTATGAATTCCCTGCACTTATGGTCAAATCCTGTAGCCGGTCTGAGGGAGATCAAACGCACCCTTCGACCAGGCGGACGTATTGCGGTTGCTTTCACCCGTTTCTCATACACATCAGCAGACAAGTTCGAAAATCAGCTACTTGCTGCAGGCTTTACAGATGTTAGCCTCCATACTGGCGAGCCCGGCACCTGTGCCCTCGGCCGCGCTTGAGCCAGTTCTGCGCGCTGGGGCGCGTCACGACGCGTCCGCGAACGCTTCGATCACAGCACCGGTCTCATGCAGTGCTTGATCTGGATCTATTTTTTGAGCATAGACTTTACAACGGTCTAAAACCGCCTTTGACGTGATCAATATTCTTATTTTTTCGGCGAGTGTTGCAGCGTTGGATTTTTTCGGGCTCAAAGCTAGACCGATGCCTAATTTTTCGACACGGGCAGCATTATCGGGCTGGTCGTGTGCCATAGGTCGTATCACCTGAGGGATGCCCGCAGCAATCGCCTGTGCGATTGTGCCAATGCCTCCATGATGGACAAGAGCAGCAGCACGCGGAAGTATCCTGCTGAAAGGTAAATAAGCAAAGTGTTGAATGTTTTGTGGAAGTTTAGCAGGCAATTGTTCGGGATGTTGTGTAAGCAGGATGCCGCGCCGCCCAAGCAATTCGCAGGTCTCAATACAATCCAGAAAGAATTGATTTGCATGTTTCATGGCAGTGCCGGCGGTGAATATGATGGGGGCGCTGTCCGTACTTAAGAATTTATTCAGCTCGTCGGGAATATCTTCGTTCCCGTTTCGTGTATCGTAATAAACAAAACTGGTGAGCTGGGTTTGCGGAGGCCAATCAGGTTGAGGTTCGGCGAACCAGTTGGGAAACAGGCAGAGGTTGAGCTGCGGGGAATGTGTCCAGCGGTCGAAAATCTTCCTTACAGGTGCCAGGCCCAGGCTTTGCCTGAAGCGATTGATCCTTGGCGCAAACAGTTTGTCCAGCACCAGCGCGTCGAATAGTTTAAAGAAACCGCGTTTCAAAAACGGATGCATCCAGACGGGCAGCAGAGGAAATTCATAGGCGCTTCGAAAGGCAGCCGGCGTCAAATGGATGGTGATGAACGGGAAACCCAATTTCTCATGCGCGATGTGCGCCCCAAAGAACTGTCCCTGGGCAGCCAGGATTGTTTCGGATGGATCAAAACCTGAGATGATTTCATAAGCTGGCTCCATAATTGGGAATACCACGCTGTCCGCGAAGACCTTAAAGCCTTTATCAGGGTCCCATAGATCAGGGTTTTGGATGATCGATTGGTAATCCTCCATACTGCCAAGACCCAAAAATTCTAGCCCCGCGCTGCGCGCCTGGGTTTCAAAATATTGGCTGGTGATCAGCACAACACGGAAGCCGCGCTTTATCAGGTT
Organism: Anaerolineales bacterium; assembly: GCA_045402985.1. GTDB lineage: Bacteria > Chloroflexota > Anaerolineae > Anaerolineales > Villigracilaceae > Defluviilinea. Next base: position 23,446 of record JAXIPJ010000290.1, on the reverse strand, counting down.
CTGCCCAATCCCAATAAATGGATTGACATCGCCTGCGCTGCCAATGGTGCAGAGGATGATTGTGTGTTTCGTTTGTTTGCTCATACGATCGCTCAAGTAACTTCAGACGTTTCCAATGAATATTACAACGGTTGCCTGTCGAGTTTTGCGTTCGATGCGACAGGCATGCCCACCTTTGTGGGCTTCATTCCGAATAACCAACGCGTTACATTCCAACGCCGCACTAGTTCGTATGCTACCAGCGTCAGGCCAGTGGCAACAAAAACGATCAATGGATATTTGACCGCTATAGGCGCGTCGAGTTGGATTGCAAAATACCCTGTCAACACACTGAACGTCATGTGCAATAGATAGAATGGCATCGCCGCCTCGCTTGCATAACGCAACAAATTATTTTTGTGGTTCAAGAAACGATGCCCTAGCCCAAGCACCACCAGCGTCAATGCCCAGCGCCCCATTTGATAGATCAAGCCCGACGCCATCCATTGCGGTGTCCATGCTGTGTAACTCTCTGTCGGTGCAATTGTATTGAGCGTTGCGGCGAACAGGCCATACGCCAGCGCAACCCATGTCCATTTATCGATGGACTGCTGAAAGCGCACATCACTCGCAAGAACAAATCCGTAAAAGAAGATCAGGAAGTAATATAGCGGATTCATAGCTCCGAGGATTCCTGTAGCGGCGGCAAGTGTCAATGGGATGCCCCACACGATCAGACTCAGGGGAGTCCGCATCGCTGTTCCCAATCTTTCAATTACCCGTCTGCCTTTTTCTGACCGCAGCCATTGGAACAGAGGCAGTCCAACCAGTGAAAAGACGAACAGAAACAGGATGAACCACAGATGCGCTGGCGTGAATGTTCCGTTCATTCCGTCCAGTTGATTCAGGTCAATATGGAAAAAACCAAGGTAGCCTTGTTGTAGCGAAAGAACATTGCTGTGTTGGATGTATATCGTGAGCGGAACAAATGTCAATAAGCCAAAGACGAGTGGGACAAGCAATCGCAATAATCGTTCACGAATATATTCTCCCGAGGCGCGAGCGCCAAGCGCAAAATACGTCGCCGCACCTGAGATCATGAACAGCATGGGCATGTGCCACATGTGGATGAAGCCTGTGGTGATGGACAGCGCTGGGCTGTTGACCACATCCCTGATGTACATGATGGTGTACGGTTGCAGTACGAAGATCAATGCCACGTGAAAGGGGACGAGCAAAAGTACGCCCAGTACGCGCAGCCAATCGAGGTCATAGCGCCGTTCGGACGAAGTCATCATGGTAACTCTTTGCTATGCATTCGGTGTTGCTTCGATGGAATAGAACATCCCCAAACCAAAACGTTTGTTACCCATGATCCTCAATCCCGCCGCGCTTATCAAATCCAATGGGTCTTGATTCCAGCGGCAGCCCGCATGCTGCTGATAGTGTTTGAGCACGTTGCGATCCTGATAGTTCGCAAGCCACGGCATACTGCTATGTCCATGCTCCAGAAGGAGAATCAGTCCACCCTCTCGGCAGACGCGTTTCATTTCGCGCAAAGCCTGAATGGGATCTGGAAATGTGCAGGTAGAGAGCGACGAGGTCACTGTATCGAAGCTTGCATCGGGAAATTCAAGTTGCTGTGCGTCCATCACCTTGACCTGTACCTTCAGATTCAATGCATTGGCTTTCTGCTGCGCGGTCTCCAACATGCGTGGGCTGAGATCAATGGCGGTAATTTCGCTTGTTGCAGGGAACGTGGGAAAGTTCAGCCCGGTACCACAAGCCACATCCAAGATTTTTCCATGCGCCCTGGACATTAATTGTTTTCGCTGACGCGCTACACCGAGAATTTGCTGATCCAACCAGGTTCTCTTTTCATATTGAGCAGCCATGTCGTCGTAAGCACTTTGCAGTTCATTCACTTTCAGCTTTTCACTGTTCGGGATATGACGCGGCTGGCAGGTTTTTCCTGTACTCGTTTTACTTGTTATCAATTTCATGCAACTTCTCCTTGTGTTATACTATGTAACATATGTTTTGGAGTATAGCTATTGTGATCTCAAAGTCAATGAGCATTCTTCGCCTGATAATACATAAGTTATAAAAGTCGCTGTTTTGTAACAGAAATGGATTTCCGCTAGAGAGGAAGAAAAGATGAATACAAAAGTAAAAACAGATCCTCGGGTCCGCCGCACGCGCCGCATTTTGCGAGACGCGTTGGTTTCCCTGATTTTGGAGAAAGATTACTCCTCTATTTCGATCAAGGAAATTACCCATCGAGCGGAGGTTGCTTACATTACATTTTTCAGGCATTACAATGGGATCGATGAATTGCTCATGGAAGTCCTGGATGATGGATTAACTGAGTTGATGACCCGTGTTGAGACGCTCGCAAAGCAATCCGAAACGTCCGCCCTTGAAACGGAGGGGAGACTTATCTTTGAATACATCGAAGAAAAAGCCGACCTCTTCCGCATTTTGCTCAGAAGTCAAAGCGTGACGCGTATCCGTAAGAAAGTGATACGGAACATCGCCGCCATCTTCCAAAAATCCTGCGGATCGTTGGCGAGATCTCGCAGCGAGATGACAGTCGCCATCACTTCGAATCACATTGCAACATCTTTGCTTTCGCTGATCGAGTGGTGGCTGGACAATAATATGAAGCCCACGCCAGCGCAGATGGGAAGGGTTTACAAGAGTTTGATCATTGACTCAACTGTGGGGACAGTGAAGACTTTGTCGACTGTGATGGATCATTCCTGACTGACCACCCCGATATCTGGCAAGCTAACCCTTGTCCGCTGTTTGTAGCTTTGGTCTGGCTGTAAAGAAACACCTATACTTGCCCCCAAGCAGATGTTCTCCTTCAACATAATCAATCGTGGTGACGACTTTATTCTCAGCTATTTTGCACTCGTAGTAACCTCACTTCTGTTACAGATTCGCCCTGAATGTGACTTAAGTTATATAGCAAAGCAACTCATTCTTGACTCTGCCCCAGCCATGTTCTATATTGATCTCATCGTAGCCTGACACATTTTGCGAGGGAGTTGCCATGATCAAAAAACGAGATACTACGCCGTTGCTAGGCGCAATTGGGATGGGGCTCTGCCCTGTGTTGACAGCAACTGCTTTATCCACCGTTGGGTTGGGCATCTTGGCACCAATCTGGATGTGGCTATCAACGGCACTGCTGATTGCTGGGCTAGTCGGCTACTCGTTGGATTACCGCTATCACCATCAGAGCGCACCAGTGATCCTGTTTGTGTCCGGTGGGCTGCTGCTCTGGGTCGGGCGTTATTCACCGCTGGGCGGGACAGGCTGGGAAGGCTGGCCGCTGTGGGGCAGCGGCGGACTGCTCGTGCTGGCGGCCTTCGCACTCAACCTGTGGGCACGCTCGCACACCCGCGCAGCAAGGACCAATGGAAACTCATAAATGGATAAAGTCTAGCCAAGACATTCGCGTGATTCCATATGCGGATGTCCTTGGCTGTTTAGACATCACAACTAAGAGCCGCCCGGATGTCGGAAACTTTGTTGGCAACCAGAGTACATTTGATTGACGCTGGTACTATGGGCTCCAGCGTCCATACAGGCCACAGGGGAACTTACGCCCTCAGTCGCGCCTGAAACTGCATGAGTGGCCAACAAATAGGGTGCACGACCTGTCTCTCGTAAGGGTAAATCAAAATACTCGGTTTTGCGGCTAATCTAAAGCGGAACAGAACCGTGAGGTCTACAATATGGCATCGATTTCTTTTTTCGCTCACCGCGGACCTCATGGCCAGTTTTATGAGCAAGCCGTGAGGTCTAGGATCCTGGCGGGAACAACTAAACTTCGGATCTCACGAATCTGAGCCTTGAGGACCGGAGTTTTAAGCCCCCAGATTCACAGTCTATTTAAGTCGGAGTGGAGAGATTTGAACTCTCAACCTCACGGACCCGAACCTTGTATTTCTAGTATACAAAGGTCGGTAATAAACAAATCCTCCGCGAGCTGAGGAGGCTGTCGAAAGGCTCAATCAATCTTGTGCCAGCAATTCGGTAAAGCAAACTCGATAGTAAGGTCAGGCTGTAACTCCGCCCGTTTTTTTTATCGAAAGATTCGAGTATTGCGCAAGTAGAGTCTCTGTAGGTGTTGCAAAAGTGTTGCAATCAGAAAAAAACGCAGTGGAAATATTGGACACAATGGACATTTAGCCCCCTAAAAAACGCAAAAATCCAAACAAAAACACACGAAATGGACGTATTGGAAGCAGTGGAAAATGAGACTTTAGAATCACACAGTAGCGGCCCAAGGGTCGGGCCCCTATGCGCTTACAAAGACAGACTAACAGCCTAATCATCTGAACGCTTTAGAACAGCCAGCACCTGCTTGTAAAGGTCAGCAGGTGTGCAAGAGTTTTACGCCCATTTGATTGATGGATTCAGTGGATGTTGCTATAATTAGCATCATCTAATTTACTGAGTGCCCAAGTAGTTACGCGTCGCGAACCCTAATCCCGTCGGGACCGCAGAGCGTAACTGACTAAAGAAGGAACCCGGTTTTCGATGAACAATAAATTCATCGTAAGCCGGGTTCTTTCTATTCCGGCTTCAGGAGGAGTAATGACCACATCCAAAAACCAATCGGATCAAGATCGCCTACTTGCCGTCGAGCTATTAACTATCCAACAAGTAGCCCAGTGGGCGAAGGTAAGCACTAAGTCCATATATCGTTGGATTGAGTCGGGAAAAATCCCAGTAGTGAAATTTGGGGAGCGAACATATCGTATACCTGCTAGAGCCGTTATCGCACAACTCAAAGCATCTGGCTATAATCATTTAGTAGATGATAACTTTAAGGATTAGTTCAGTAATGGATTTCAAATACAAATTCCTACAACTCCAGGCAATGTACATTTGATATCACTTCAAAAGCTACCTCAGCTTCGAGTCGGCGCAGTCTGAATAAGGCAAACTGATTGTTGCTAGAGTGAGCACCGACGAAAATCCACAATGGGCGATGCGTTATGGTGTGCAAGGGATTCCGACGCTGCTATTCATAGCCAAGGGCAAGGCGGTCGGTCGACAAGTTGGTGTGGCACCTGCCAATGTATTGAAGAGCAAAACGGAGGCGTTACTGCGAACTGTAACTGTATCTGGATAGATTGAGGAAGTCAAAACACGGAACCCCCAGCGAAACGTTCGGGGTTCCGTGTTTATTCGTTTGTGATGATGCTGGGGGTTTATCCCACTTCATCCAAGTACTGGCGGATCATCAGCGCGGCGCAGCTGGATCAATTCATTCTACCGCGGGCTTTTCGAGTTCTACCTTTGCTGAGAAACAATTATATTGATGCGACCGAATGGAGATTGCATCTTTGTTGGAAATGCTTATAATAATGATTGTTACTTAACGGGCTGAGAGACAGGGAAGCTTCCCGGATCATATTTTTGATCTGTCTCGTTTGAGGGGGACGCAAACCAAAAGTCCGGAAAAACGAAATTTGGTTTCGGCTAAACAATACAGCGACATTGGTGCAAAGGCCGGGAAAGGAGCATCAGTAACACCTCAAATAATCCACCTCTTGTTCCATTTCATATACAGACCCACTTCTTACTGGTTATGAAAGGAAGTACGATGAAACAGATCCGTAACGTTCGATTTTTGCTAAGCGTAATGGCTGTGCTTGCCCTGGCATTCCCAGCCATGGCGCGCGCAGATAGTGGTGGGAACAATGCCGGGCAAGCCTTCAACATGGAGGTCGTCGGTCACAATGACCTTGGCGGACGTGGCTTCAATGCCGATGTATGGACGCATAAGGGCTATGCCTATGTTGGACAATGGGGATTTGGCGATTGGGCCCAAGGCTCGAAAGATCGTTTCTGTCCTCAAGGCTCGAATACCAGCGTCCTTGTCCTTGACGCGCGTGATCCGACAAATCCGCAGGTGGTGGGACGGCTTCAGAATCCGCCCAATACGTCCATTGAAGATATCGTCGTCTACACTGCCTTGTATGGATCTTTCAGAGGTCATGACATTGCTGCAGGTGGCATCCAATATTGCGGTGACTCTCGCTACGACGCAAATGCAGATCGCGGTTTGATGCTTTGGGATGTGACGGATCCCGCGTCACCGGTCCAGATCGGTTATCTCAATACGGGCTGCTGCACGCGCGGCGTCCACGAGTTCGAAGTACAGCACCGCACCGACCTTCGGCGTACGTTTGCCTACGCCTCGGTGCCCACCAGCCGTTATCCGGACTCAGCGACTTCGAGCGGATATCGCGACCAGAATGGAGATGGCGACTTCCGCCTGTTTGATATCACAGATCCTGCCCATCCGGCTCAGGTCTCGGATTGGGGCATTCAGGATATCGGCGGTCCCTTCTACGCCGGGCAGGGATGCGATGCCGATCCCAACTATGGGCATGGCGCAGAGCCATCCGATGACGGCAAGCTGGTTTTCGTTTCGTACTGGGACAGTGGCTTTATTGCCCTGGACCTGACGGACCCGGCCCAGCCCGTCTTCAAGGGTCGCACGGTATATCCGGCCAACGCGGACGGAGATGCTCATTCCGCTTCGTATGACGATGCCCGTAAGCTGTTGTTCAGCGCTGATGAAGATTTCTGCAAGACAGGTCAAGGCATCGAAAAGGGACAGGGCTATCTGCGAGTCTGGGATTACTCCAACCTTGCCGCGCCCGTGCAAATTGGCGCGTATCGGACGCCAAACTCAATCGGCACGAACACCCAGGCAGCAGGAGATTACTCGCTGCACAACGCGCTGGTGGTTGGCACCGATATTTACATGTCGTGGTACTCAGATGGGATTCGAGTGGTGGACGCGAGCAACCCGGGTGCGATTGTAGAGGTGGCGTACTTTGTACCCCCCTCTGCCAATAATCCGGTGAAACCTTCACAACACGGTGTGCTCACGAACGCGCCTGAGGTCTGGGGTGTGGCTTACGATGAGTCGACTGGTCTCATCTATGCCAGCGACATGAACTCCGGTCTATGGATTCTGCACCGGACGGATTAGTAAAGCGAATACATCGCTGTTAACAAAGCATCCCACAGACCAATGATTGTTTGTGGGATGTTTTTCTATTATTCAATCGCCAGCCGATCCCCTTTAAAAGTCTGAAACCCTAAATTTGCGGGACATTGCTTCACCGCTTGGCGGATTCAATACTCTCTCTTATTGCCGTTCAGTCGGAAGCAAACACCCTTGTGTGGCGAATTGAGTCAGGATGCGACGTGTTCCTCACATCCTGACTCTACTCCTCATCGTTTTTTCTTGCGGACAGCCTGCGTCACTCACATCAACAACTGCTTCGCATTAAGACAATTTCCTAACCTCATCCCGCCGGCTCAATCCGGAACCAGAGCTTCCAACCCTCCAGAGCTTGTGGGTCAACAGATTCGCCTGTTGGGGCATAGTGACCATGCCACTTGGTGGGATCCCCGTTGAAGAGTTGCTTGAACGGGCTTAGGCGATCATCAGGGTCGAAGGTGTCAAGTTCGACTCCGCCAATCTGAATGCCCAATTTATTTTCGACCCAGTTATCGAACAATACTGCGTCGAGCACGACTTCATTGCTTCCAGTCAGGTCGCTTAATTTGAAATGGCCGGTATCAGGGAAAACTCTTTCGGATAGGATCTCGCCATTGTCAGGTGTCCAGACTTTAGCGAAAAAGCGGAATTCCCCTTTTCCTTGAAAAAAGGTTCCCGGTCGTGATTGATCTGTATTTTTTCCAAAACAACACGTACTTTTTTCCCCTTCTGAACTTCCATGGGATCTGTCCAGATGATTGGGTCCTGATCGGGATTTTCGTCGTTGGCCAGTTCAACCCGACCCCTAGCGCGGGCACGCGTGAATTCCACCTGCTGGGTAACAATTGGCGACCACCGATCATTGTCCGCTTTGAGGCTCAAACGTTTATGGAATAATTCGAGAGTATGTCGCTCTGCTTCCCAGAGATCTGTAGCTTTCTCGACTTGTATGTTGAGCTGAAATCCTCCGAGGGGGCCGAGCTTCGTCAGCCCGCATCTGTACGACATCCATGCTGAAGCGCTGGCCTTTCTTGATGCCAGCTGGCAATTTCACCTTCAATAGCCCAGCCAGATTATTGCCCTAAGGCCTTCTACATGATTTTTCGCCTCAAAAGTTAGTTGTACCAAATCCTTTTCAAACCGCTTTATATCTGTGAGAGATAACGTGCTGGGTTTTTGAAGATTGCCGAAAAGCCTGATGCCGGGGCTGGCAAGGAAAGTGATCTCAGGTGGGGAGGACTTGTCATATTGCTAAAACTCCCTGACGGAAGTGATTACCAAACCGCTGCCTAACGCCTGGGCTCAGCCGCATTGTGGAGCGATGTCGGCTGAACCCATTGTCAGGCATTGTTCTGGATGATGCGCTTTAGTCCAGGTAAACCCACTTCGCAACCGAAGGCACGCCATTCTTGTTTATTGCGAACATCATGTAATAGCCTTGTTGCGCAAGTGAATGCGGAACGCCTCCATCTGGGGCAGTCAAGGTCAGCCCGATTACATCATGGCGCAGGTAGTAGAACCGTTTAGGCCCGTAGCCTTGATTGCCGGGCGCAAAAGTCAGGGCATCAAAGTTGTTGCCAACGCCGAAGCGATCGGTAACGACCCCACTGGTAGAAATGGTGCCAAATGTGGAAAGGCCGGCACCATCATGGCGGAGGTAGTAGAACAGGTTTGGTCCGTAGCCATGATTACCGTGCACAAACGTCAGGGCATCGAAGTTGTTGCCAACGCCGAAGCGGTCCGTCACGGCCCCACTGGTGGAAATCGTTCCGAAGGTGGAAAAGTCAGCACCGTCATGGCGGAGATAGTAGAACAGGTTGGGTCCGTAACCATGATTGCCGTGCACGAACGTCAGGGCATCAAAGTTATTCCCGACGCCGAAGCGGTCCGTGACCGCCCCACTGGTGGAAATGGTGCCAAAGGTGGAGAAGCCCGCACCGTCATGACGGAGGTAGTAGAACAGGTTGGGCCCATAACCTAGATCGTCAGCTACGAACGTCAGGGCATCGAAGTTTTTGCCAACGCCGAAGCGATCGGTAACGGCCCCACTGGTGGAAATCGTCCCGAAGGTGGAGAAGCCGACACCATCATGGCGGAGGTAGTAGAACAGGTTGGGCCCATAACCTAAATCGTCGTCGACAAACGTCAGGGCATCGAAGTCGTTGCCGACGCCGAAGCGGTCTGTAACAGCTCCCCCAGTGGAAATTGTCCCGAATGTGGAAAAGGTCTTCTGGATGTATGGCATTTCCAGGATCTTTTGTTCGGTATCCGTTTGGTGCGTCACCGCCATTGGTCTCGCCAGAACCACCTTGTTGATCGTCGCCGAGTCAGGTGATGCAATGTCGAAGTTTTGTCCGCGCTGGACTGACGATGGAGCGGAAGAGATTACTGGCCGAGCTCCACCATACAGATAGGGTGGATTGAAGATCTCAATCGTTGGATTGTCCCATCCTGCCATCGCCACCTGCCCACTTGGCAGGAGCAATGCGACCGAGTGATAATCCCGGATGGACGGCAGGGCTGCCATGGCCAACCAAGAATTGGTCCTTGGATTGAATAGTGCACAGGGAGAGTCCATTCTTTGGATGCCCCCGCACACGAATACAGTTCCATCCGGCAGCAAGACGGCGCTTCCAAGGCTTCGGTGTTCGCCATCTGGGAATGTCGTATGTGGGCCCCAGTTCATTGCGGGGGACAGGGAAGACGCGTCAATGATTTCGTACGAGTTGTTATTCGAAGAGTCAGAACCACCCAACACCATGATCCGCACATGCGGAGCAATGTTGCTTAGCAGCAGGACAGACATGCCTTTGGTGCGGTCTGGCATTGCTGGGGTAATAGGAGCAATGTCGTTCCAGGCTCCGGTGCCGGCGCTGGTAAGGGCGAAGTAGGAGGACTGATCATCACCTGGGTACGGGCCGGCGCCCGGGCCAGGGCTTGCCCAACCGGTTCTCGAATAGAAGATGCTGTTGTTCGGTAGCAGATGAAGACCGGGATACAGGTACGGAAACGGCTTGGTGTCCCCGGATGTTACCTCCTGGAAACTATCGGTGGCCTCGTCATAGATTTCCATATCGCCTGCACCGTGTCCGCAGACCACCAGCACTTCGTGGCTATTGCCAATCCGCTGGTCGCCCAGAGTCAAAACAGTGGGATACCACCGGTCATGTACCATGCTGCTAGCAGTCCTTGTCCAGGTCTTGCTCGCTGGGTCGAACTTGTAACCCCACTTGGCTTTTGAATGGGATGAGTACCCGCCGCCACCGACAACCAACAACCGCCCATCCGACAGGAAAGAATGACCGCCACATAATACGGAGTAGCCTGACGTGGCGTCCGGCGTCAGGTGCGGCTGGTTGACCGGGTCTTCGAATGTTGCGGGAGTAGTATCCTCCGGGTTCCACAACACAGTCGTTTCATCCGCAGTGATGAATAGCACTTTCCCGGTGTGCAAGAGGGCTGCATGGACAACGCCGTCGCGAGTGCCAGGTCCCCGGCGCGGGATGTGCTGCGGGAAAAAAGACCAGCTTCCGTAGAACAAGTTACTGAAATTGTACAGCAGGATATCGAGGTACCGACGATTGAATGCCTTAAGCTTGAGTACTTCCGTCACGTTTCGAAACCCGAACGGAAACTCCTGGTCGCGGAAATTAATGATCTCCGTAGCGATTTCGGGATCGAGAATCTTCCTGCGTTCCGGCATCAACTCCACCGGGTGGTCTTCATGCATTGGGTCGATCTCGGGATTGGGCGGAGTCAGTTTCTCGTACACCAAATCTTGTGGCTGGATGGCTTCATTCAGGAAGTTGAGAATTCTTCGATGAATCGCGACTTCCAACTGAACTGTTTTTGCCTTTCGGCTTTTGACAGAAGACGTTTTTTTGGTAGCCATTCTTTTCTCCTTTCACTGAGGGCTATTAAAATAGATCGTTTTCTAACTGGAGTCCGACCGTAACAGCATCAGTCTACTCTTGATGCTGCTACTTTCGGCATAGGATCACTTTTCGAAGCCAGCATTTTGAAGCCCTAAACGCTGTTTAAAAAAGTGTTTATGCAACAAAGTTCTATTGCCCATCGTCGCTGTTGAGCCGCTTACCCCCCAGAAGACCTACGACTGCCCCAAAGCCAATTTGCGCTAGACTGAATAGTCCGCGAATTAGCTCAGTCATCAGACTGGGTGGCTCTCTACCGGCAGCGAAAGTTAGAACGACGCACAGCAGAACAAAAAGTAAAGTACCTCCAGTAGCCGCACCGAACACCAGCTTGAACTGAGAGCTTAGAGGAGGATGTATACGGGACTCGGGGTCAAGAGGAACTCTCCGCCCTTCGTCTGTGTCGGGGCATACGTATTTCTCGAGTTGCGGTGACCACACAGCACGACGACCAGGGTGCTTGATGCACTCTGCAGCAATGGTTGCCATATCTCGTAACATCATCACCTCCGATATCATCACCATTGGGCAGTGTCATTAGGTTCATGTACTCTGCCTTTACACGATTTCGAAAGAGGCGCATTCGGCTTCAGGATGCGATCTTATGCCAGAACTTTCGTTCTAAAATTGGACATTGTACAAACTGGATGACACTACCTCACCATGAAATGCCCACCCCGAATGGATTTGAAGAGCATCCGTCACATAAATAAACGCATGATTTGGTCGTTTTCAAGCTTTGGCTGTGGTATTCTTCGCTTTTTTTGCAGTTCAGATTGACAATGACCCACTCGCGGCAGATAAGGGCATCAACGACCCTAGACCAACCAATTCTACCGTTGATCATCCTGATTATAGGATTTTTCTCGTGCGAGTCAAGCATGGCCCACCGGGCTTTCTTCTAGTCGAGTAAAGGTGGCAAAAGCTGGTCCGAGCAAAGTCTTTTTTCAACCCTTAGGTCTTTAAGAAGTCCTGACACTTATCGTTTTCTACTTGAATTTGTAAGTCTAAATCGCTATAATTTAGATAAGCTCTGTCTAAATTATGGTGACATCGAAAAGGCAAACCCATCACTAGATGGGGACGCGACGTTATGGATCTGCTAATGTGTTGCGTACACGTTGGCAGACTGCCAGACTGCCGAAGAATCCATCGTCTTCGGCAGTTTTTGTTCATCGAGAAAGGAGGCGCATGCTGCAATAGGAAGAAATCGGCTGTGACGAATTGAAAAGAGTGTTCAAACCCAAAATCTTATATGTACTGACTTTCTCAGCAGAGAGGAGACTGCGAAAATGATTCACAATGATTTGCGTATTCTCGTCCGATTAACATGGGTATTGATTTTGACACTTTCGTTGATCGTCATTCCATCTGTTGCCGCGGATCAAGGATCCACGAGCGTACATGTCGTGGGAGATGACGTGATTGATACACCACTGGAGGAGCATCAGTCGCACGACGATCAGCATGGCGGTCCAGGCGGACATCTGCCCGCTTCAAGCTTGAATGTGGAGTTAGTGGGGCAAGTGACGGTCAATGATGCCCGGCCAGGTCTGATTTCGGATGTAGGGGTTTTGGGGAACTTCGCCTACCTGGGACAATTCTCGCCCGGTTGCACACCCGATGGCGGAGGCGGCGTTTACATTGTTGATATGTCGGATGTTAGCAATCCAACCCAGATTGGGTTTATCACTACTCCTGGCACACATGTGGGTGAAGGTGTGCAAGCGATCTCTGTTAACACCAAATCCTTCAACGGCGATTTGCTTGTCGTAAACGGCGAATCCTGCGGGACCATTCCGAACAGGATCGGCGGGTTCTCAGTATATGATGTGACTGACCCCTATAATCCTGTCACGTTGGTTGAGAATTTTGGCGATTTCCGCACAGTTGGTGGTGTCAACCGTGCCAATCAAATCCACAGCGCCTTTGCCTGGCAACAGGGCCAAAATGCCTATGTGGTGATCGTTGATGACGAGGAACTCACCGACGTGGACATCTTCGATATCACCAATCCGAGCGCACCCGTGTTTATTGCTGAAGTTGGTTTACCAAATTGGCCGGGCGCGCAGAACTCCCAGTCTGCCGGTATCGGCAACTTCCGCGCCAGCTTCTTCCATGATGTGGTGGTGAAGAAGGCGCAAGGTCATTGGATGATGCTCTTGTCCTATTGGGATGCGGGCTACATTACGTTAAATGTTGACAACCCTGCGTCACCGGTGTTTATCAACGATACCGATTTCACCGATCCTGATCCTCAAACGGGTTTCAGCCCACCGGAAGGGAATGGCCACCAGGCGGAGTGGAGTCACAACAACAAATTCATCCTTGCCACAGATGAAGACTTCTCTCCAAATCGCACTACGGTGGGAGTAACTTCTGGACCATTCGCCGGATCAAACTTCCTTGCCACACAGGGGAACGCGGTGCCGCAAATCACGCCTGGTAACCCAATCGCTGGCCCAACCTATTTTGTGGGGCTTGGCTGTAACGTTTCCCCGCCGCCGGTTGCACCGGTCGCAGGCGCAATCGCTGTGGTGGAGCGCGGCGGCTGTACCTTTACGGAAAAAGTGACGAATGTGGCGGCAGCCGGCTATGTGGCTGGAATTGTCTTCAACAGTGCTGCGCCAGGAAACTGCGAGGCCATTGTTAACATGGCTGCATCAGGCACTATACCCTTCCTGTTCGTCAGTCGATCCCATGGGTTCGCGATTCTCGGCATCACCGGATACAACCCAGCCAACTGTCCTAGCGGAACAAATCCGCCCCTGCCTTCGCCAGGCACAGCAGGCTCGACTGTCAACCTGTCAGCCGTATTCGACGGCTGGGGCTATGTGCATCTCTTCGATGCGGTTACGCTACAGGAGCTTGATACCTATGCAGTCGCCGAAGGGCTCGATCCGAACTTCGCTACTGGCTTTGGGAATCTGACCGTCCATGAGGTTGCGGTTGATATTGAGACTGACCTGGCTTACCTGTCTTACTATGATGCAGGCTTGCGCGTGATCAAGTTCGATGCTTCGGGCATCCAGGAGGTTGGTCACTTCATTGATGCCAACGGCAACGACTTCTGGGGAGTCCAGGTCTTCCGGCTACCCGGTGATGACACCGAGCAGACCTATGTCGCTGCCAGTGATCGCGATAGTGGCCTTTGGATCTTCCAATATACTGGCCCATAGTAAGTCATACTGTGCAGCGAGGATCTAATAACCGCGGGGTGAGGAGATTTCCTCACCCCGCCTTGTGCATGCCGTTTAGCGGCCAGCAAATTGAGGTCCCAGCACGCGGTACCTTTTCGGCACCGTGTAAAAGACTTCAATTGAGAAAGGTCCTGGGTATTCTAACTTTGCCAGATCAGTGTGTGATAAATACTGGAAGCAATAATGAGTAACCCAATCACTATCCCCGTGATCTTTGAAATGGGCCTTCGGTTTTCTACAGGTTTACTTAGTTGATCGGCATTGAGTTTTGCGCCGATCGCGGCAGTTGCAGGTATTGCAGCACAGATCATGCACATGATAACTCCTTATTTGTCATCTAGTTCGGCGACTTCGTTCGGCAAGATTCCGGTCTTGAGGAGAAAGTGCACACTCCCGACCAATAAAGAGCCGAGACGTGGAAGGATGTGAACGACGTCCTAGCCTTCCAGAGCGTGATATTCAAGCGCGGGCGCATGGAAACCTAAGGTAAGAGGATCTTCATAAGATCGCGCTGGCAGCAACAAAATAGAGCTTTTTGTAACGGAAAACCTTGCTGCCTTTTTGCCGACAATTCTTCGAGCTCTTATTCTGCGCGCGAAAGTCATGTTCGTGTTCGGATTCCATTTTACCGCGCAATATCGCCAAGGTGCATATAGAGAAAAAGAGAGTGTATCTAAACTGAAATTGATTTGTGCATTGCCCTTCAAAATCCGAGCGATGGCGTTATAACTGTTGCCTTCCACATACACGCGAAAGGCGATTAGTCGTTTTTCTTGGAGATAGCCATTCAGATTGCGCTCGGGCATATACACCTTCTGGCAGTTGTTACAACGATATTTTTGGCTACCTGACGGATTCAGTCCGTTTTTTACCGGACCTTTGGTCGTTAGGCAGTTTGGAAACTTCATCCTTTCATTCTATATCATTATAGGTTCGGACATTCCTCGAATCCCGGATGTACTTTCTTGGTAAACGTTCGAGGCTATAATTGTCTTCTGACTCTATCACCAGCCAGGATGCGACCTGAGCTGACTGGAGGGATGTCATGCTTCAAAAGAACCGTTCGATCATAACGCACCGTAAACTACTCGTGTTCAAGTGGCTCATGATTTTCACGCCACCCATTGCAGCAATGGTGGGCCATGGCCTGTTAGGGCACCCGGTCACGATAAGCAGACTCAAAGAGAATCTGTTTGTGGCATTCTTGCTCCTGGTACTCATGTACATTTTTACAGAGGCCCTGTTCAGGGTTCTAGGGAGACTCCAGTCCGATGCATTGGCCCGAGAACAGGAGATCCTGACCATGGACGCCGTGATGCGGGAACGGGAGCGGCTGAGCAGGGAACTCCACGATGGTGCGGCTCAGCTTGTCGCGGATCTGCTCTTGCGCCTGGACACCATCAAAGAACTGGTGGAGTCCAACCGGCAGCACGAAGCGGATGCAGAGCTCGAGCGATTGCACGAGGTTGCCAACGAAATCTACGAGGATATTGGAGAGTCCATTGCAGGGCTCCGCACCAACGTGACGGAGCAAGGGCTGGTCCGCGCACTCCAGGATTACGTGGATCGGTTTGAAGAGCGGCACCAGATTCCTATAAGCCTCCGAACAGATGACGCGGCCGACCAGCTCTCCCCTCCTGCAGCACTCCAGATTTTCAGGTTCGTCCAGGAAGCCTTGACCAACGTTCGCAAGCACGCCAAGGCACGGGAGGCCACGGTCACGCTTACGTCCGATGGGCCGGATCAGCTCAAGGTTGTTATTGCCGACGATGGTCAGGGTTTCGGCCCTGGTAGCCATAGGAACGATAAGGCGCGCGCCTTGGGCTTAACCAGTATGCGGGAGCGGGTCGAAGTCCTCGGCGGCATCTTCCAGGTGAATAGTCGGCCCGGTTCGGGCACACAAGTTACTGCTACCATCCCCGTTCCACAAACAAGAAGGGAGAGCGGGCATGCAGCCGTTGCGACTCCTGCTGGTTGACGACCATGCACTCTTCCGCGAGGGACTCATCGCGTTACTTTCCTATCAGGACGATTTCATCGTCGTTAGAGAGGCCGAGGACGCTGAGAGTGCCTTCGCTCAGGCCCTTTCGCTTGAGCCAGATATTGTACTGATGGACATCGAGCTTCCGGGAGAGGACGGTGTTATCGCGACCCAGCGACTCAAGATGGAAATGCCCTCCATCACCATCGTGATACTCACGGCACACGATGATAGTCAGACTCTCTTCCAAGCTATCAAGGCGGGAGCACAAGGCTACCTGATCAAGAACATGCGGTCAAAGGAACTTCTGGAGCAACTCCGGAGCCTGGCTCGGGGCGAGGCTGCGATTTCGCGTCGCATGGCCGCCCGGATCCTGGAAGAAATTCGGGGCCAAACGGAGCCCTTTGGTCCCGGAGAAGAGCTCACTGCTCGAGAGATGGATGTGCTGGAGCTAGTGGCAGCGCGCCTCTCCAACGCCGAGATCGCCGAGCGTCTGGTAGTCAGTGAGCACACAGTCAAAAATCACATGAAGAGCATTCTCTCCAAACTCCATCTCCACAACCGACACCAGGCAGCTGCCTATGGTGTCGCCCGCGGCTGGCTGCCGCGTCCCAAGGGGCGTAACTAGCATCCCCGTTCTGCTCCCTCGGTCTCGCAAAAATAGCCCTTTTCTGCTCTCCTCTGCCCTCTACGGGTCATGTCCTGCGAACTGCTGTTATCTATAATACTAGGCGAGGGCCTCGACTCAGGAGGCTCTACGATTCTACAAGGAGAAAGAAACATGTCGCAAACTCCATCGAAGCCCAACCGCGAATCACCCCCCAACACGCCACGCTGGGTCAAGGTATTCATCATTATCTTCATCATCCTGGTCACGGTGTTTGTCATCCTGCACCTCATGGGCCTCGGATTTGGCGACCATGGTGGCATGGGGGGTATGTTACCCGGGATTGCTCATAACATATGGTCTGCTGATCTTGCTTGTTATGCACCCACCATAGAACACGCGGTCCAACAACTATGACACCTGCCTTACGCAAGTTCGTGCGCACCGCGCATATCACATTCACAGTTGGCTGGCTTGGCGCGGTTGCTGCATTCCTGGCACTCGCCATCGTTGGTCTGACCAATCCAGATGCTCAAATGGTGCGAGCCTCTTATCTTGCAATGGATTTGATCACCCGATTCACCATCGTTCCGTTGAGTCTCGCTCCATTGTTGCTGACCGGACCTATCCTCTCACTGGGTACGCCGTGGGGCTTGTTTCGGCACTATTGGATCATTGTGAAACTCGTGATTAACATTCTTTCCACCCTCATCTTATTGGTGCACTTGCAGCCAATTAGCTATATGTCACGTGTTGCAGCAGAGGGGACATTATCCAGTGCAGATCGCGGGATGCAGATCCAATTGGTGGTCGCCGCCGGCGCAGGACTGTTAGCATTGCTTGTGTCTACAGGGCTGGCGGTGTACAAGCCGCGGGGCATGACCCCATACGGATGGCGTAAGCAGTATGAGGAGCGTACGGTGTTGCCGGATGTAGAGGCAGAGACTTAGGCATCGGCAACCCGTCTCCTATCATAGTCAGTGAGATTTCAGTGGATTATTGAAAATGCAACCAACCACCCAATCTTCAAATCAACCACTTGGTCAACCACTTGGCGGCACGAGCGGCGACCTGCGTCATCGCATTCTTCACTTTCACTTGCCAATCACCCTTGCGAGTGCCATGGTCCTTTTCCTGTGGATGAGTCTCCCACTCTTCCAGGCAGCTGGTCACCAAGGTCCACCCCAAGCTAGCGCGACCCACCCGATGGACCAGGGCGGGAGCCACGAAGGCCCGTCACACGCAGACAATCAGGCATCCAGCCATCAGGGAACACCGCAGGCAGATGGTGCAACCCCGCCCATGGAACAGCATGGGAACCAGAACACCAACCCTGACCAGATCCAAACCCGACAACTCATTGGGCAGTTTACCACCGCCACAGGCTACGTTGCCCTTGGGCTACTTGGGCTCACACTCCTCATTAGTCCGGCCAACCTCCTGCTCCGCAGGCGGACTCCCGTCTCGACCTATCTGGCCCGTGACGTGGGGATGTGGGCGGCCATTGTCAGCGTGATCCATGTGATCGCCGGATTCTTTGTGCATGGCCCCCCGGCTCCCCTTGGCGAACGGGTCCTCTACTACTTCATAGCGCCCGATGGCAGCCCGTTGACCAATGCTTTTGGCTGGGGGAACTGGACTGGGCTTGCCGCCACAGTGATCGTGGTGGGGTTGCTCACTATTTCCAGCGACTTCGCCCTGCGGAAACTCAAAGCCAGGAACTGGAAGAACCTCCAGCGCCTGAACTACGCCTTGTTCGCGCTGGTCATCGCGCATGCGATCTTTTACGGTGCACTACTGCGAGTCAATTCCATTTCTACACTCCTGCTTGGCCTCATCGTCATCGTGGTCTTCATCGGACAGGTGGTAGGAGTCTGGCTATGGCGACTTAGGCATGCTCGTACAGCAGCTCAGTTACCATGAATGGCAGCGGACGTGCCTGCTCTCAGTCTATTTGCTCTTCGCGTCTAATCTTGCCCATACCCAGGCAAGGGGCAGCTACGCGAAGATCCTATCCATCTCTTCTGCCGAATATGCCATCTCGGACTTCAGCCACCATTTGACATGGTTGAGAAAGGCCCCGGTCAGATATGGGGTCACCACTGACAAGGGTGCCAGCTTTGCAGTCTGCGAAGGAGGCAAGTCCAAGCCATTGAATGACGCGTGAGGAATTTGAGGCTGGTATTCGCAGTCAAGCCAATGACCACGGAGGAACTATCACTCAAGCTCAGGGTGAGGCTGCCAGAATCGGCCGCAGTTACCGTCCCTTTGAAGTGCTCGCGCTTGCCGTTTGACTTATTGCCTTTATCATCATTGGCTTGCTTTGTGGCTTTTTCTTCGGCTTTCTCAGTGGCATTTGCGCCCGGGTATTTTTGGCATTCGGTAGATTCGACGGGCTGGCGAAGGCGTTTCATGGTAAGTTGGTCGAGCAGGACGCGGGGGATGAGGATAAATCCATGTTACTGGAGAAGATAAACAAGGCAGTACAGGCGCGGCAATAACCTTTACCGAATCTTTATAATCGCTTTACAGCCCCTTCAACTCACAAAAGTAAACTGTGGTCATAAAACTACACACGGATGTGTAAATTGAATGAATAGGAGACCACAGAAATGAACAAAACCCTAAGCACAACTTTGACGGTGATCGCAGTCCTCGCACTGGCGGCTGTTATATTTTTCGCGGGAAGCATGTATGCCCGATCCAACGCATTTGGACCTTCCATGATGAGTGGATATGGCTGGAACAATAACAGTGTGTACGGTCCAAGCATGATGAATGGACGCGGACCATCCATGATGGGCGGTTACGGGTACAACAATGCTGACCTCACGCCTCTGACAATCGAACAGACAAATGCCGCCGTTGAAAAATATATGGCGAACCTGAACAACTCCGATTTGGAAATTGCGGAGATCATGATCTTTAACAACAACGGCTATGTCGTTGTCAGGGAAGCCAGCACAGGCATCGGCGCCTTCGAACTGCTCGTGGATCCTGCTTCGCAGGTCGCCTACCCCGAACACGGTCCCAACATGATGTGGAACTTGAAGTACAGCGGACTCAATCACGATAACATGATAGGTGGGTTTGGTGGAATGATGGGCGGAGGAATGATGAATGGTTATAGTGGCAAGATGATGGAAGGTTGGAATAGTACAGTCCCCCTTGATATCTCCGTCCCAATGACCGTCACGCCCGAACAGGCTATTGAATATGCCCAGCAATATCTCGATGCGAACTTCGCAGGCGCAACCACCGAACACGCGACGCAGTTCTACGGTTATTACACGCTCGACTTCGAGAAGGATGGCAAGGTGGCTGGCATGTTGAGTGTCAACGGCTATAGCGGACAAGTCTTCCTCCACACCTGGCATGGCACGTTCATCGAAGAAACTGAATCCGAATAATCTTTAATGCCGTGCATGGGCGCACGGCGGATACATGAAGCTGTGTCCGCCGTGTTTCTTTACGGGTAGAATCACAACATGACAAAAATACTGGTCATTGACGACGAGCCATCCATCACTAATTTGGTCAGTGCTTATCTTAAGCCCGAAGGATACGAAGTATTCATCGCATCGGATGGAAATGCAGGTCTCAAAGCTGCCCGTACTTTCAAGCCCGACTTGATCATTCTCGATGTTATGCTCCCAGGTATGGATGGGATCGAATTACTGTCACGCCTGCGGCGCGAATCCGAAGTCTATGTGATCATGCTCACGGCAAAAACCGAAGAGACAGACAAGATTGTCGGGCTGTCTGTTGGCGCAGATGATTATGTGACCAAGCCGTTCAGTCCGCGCGAATTGGTGGCAAGGGTCAAGGCGGCGTTGCGTCGTTTGAACACGGGAGCGGGCTCAAGCGTGGAAGGAAGCATGCTGTCTTTCATGCACATCCGCATTGATACGGGCGCGCGTACTGTGCATCTGGATGAAAATCCAATCGAGTTGACCGCCATTGAGTTTGACCTGTTGAAAGTGTTGGCTGAAAATCGAGGTCGCGTCTTATCGCGCGAGCAACTGCTGGAAAAAGTATGGGGCGGCGCATACTTCGGCGAAATGCGCGTCGTGGATGTGCATCTCGGTCACGTCCGCCAGAAATTGGGGAGGGATGATCTGATCGCCACGGTGCGCGGTGTGGGCTATCGCTTTGAAGATGAACCGTCCTAAGTGAGGAATTATGATTGATTATTTCCGCCATCATTTGGGTGCAAAAATATTTTTCTCTTATCTGGTGATTATCGTTTTGGGTGTGACGGTTCTCGTCATTGCCAGCCAATTCATTTTGCCAACCACCTTCAATCGTCACATGATGGGCATGGGGGCAATCATGAACAATGGCATGATGGGTGGGTCAGATTCAATGTCGCAATTGTATGTTGACTTTCGCGCAAGTTTCAATGAAGCCCTAACCTATGCCGTGCTGGCGGCGATGATCGCGGCTCTCGCGCTTAGTTTTCTATTCAGCAAAAGTGTTGTTGCTCCTGTACTCGCGATGTCGCATGCCACACAACGGATCGCCGATGGACGTTATGATGAACGCGTGCAGGTGATCGGCGATGATGAACTTGCCGGGCTTGCCATGCGCTTCAATCAAATGGCTGAAAAACTCGCTCAGATTGAATCGATGCGACGCCGTTTGATCGGCGATGTCAGTCACGAATTGCGTACACCACTCACCGCCATCAAAGGTTCGATGGAAGGTTTGATGGACGGCATTCTGCCTGCGAATGACGAAACCTTTCAGCAGATTCATTCAGAAGCGGACCGTCTCAATCACCTCGTGGACGACTTGCAGGAACTCAGCCGCGTCGAAGCTCGCGCCTATCAATTGGATATTCGACCACTGGAGATTTCCTCCCTCGTGCAGACAGTGACCAAACGACTCGCCCCTCAGGCCGAAACAAAACGCATCACCCTGGACTTTGAACTGACTCCTGACCTTCCGCCTGTTCTCGCTGACGAAGACCGCGCCATCCAAATTCTGACCAACCTCACAGGCAATGCCCTGCAATACACACCTGAAGATGGCAATATCATTATCACCGCAAAACAATCGGATGGTGAAGTTCAAATCTCTGTCCGTGATACGGGCGTCGGCATTCCACCTGAGCATCTATCACACATCTTCGACCGCTTCTATCGCGTGGACAAATCCCGCTCCCGTCAGGCAGGCGGCGGAAGCGGCATCGGCTTGACGATTGCGCGGGCACTCGTCGAAGCGCATGGCGGGCGCATTTGGGTTGAATCGGCTGGCGAAGGACAAGGAAGTACTTTTACGTTCACATTGCCAATGGTCAAATAAGAACAGTGGCGAACTTATAAGTTCGGCGCTGTTTTGATTCATATGACTTTACGGAATCCAGTTTGACAACACATTCACGGTCAAATCGGGATTATTCGGATCGTTCGTCTTGAGATGCACCGCGAAGTTGTGCGGACCGTCCATGCCTTCGTGCATCATGAAGACACTGGATTCAATAATTGCGCTTTCGCCAGGCTTGAGTACCATCGAACCGATGGTTAATTGCGGAGGTCAGCATCCCTCCACGATTTCGATATATGGCTGTTCCTTGAAACGCAGTGTGCCGTCGCCCGTGTTGGTAACTTTGATGGCAAAGGTTTTGTTGACACCGAACTTCACATCGCCGTAATCAATCCTTTGTTGATCAACCGCTATGGAAGGCGTGCCTCCTCCATCGCTACCCTGTCTGGCGAACAGGAATGCGGCGGCAGCCACAAGGATTCCACCGAGCACCAATAGGAGCCAGGAGAAATTCTTCTTTTTTTGCTTCCTGTGCTGTTTACTCTTTTTACTCATTGAGCCTCCTTACTCTTGATATTCAAATTGAAACGAATAAATGTATGCGATCAAGTCCCAAATTTGGTCTTCGGTAAAAATCGAACCCCACATGGGCATGCCTGTGCCCATACCGCCGCGCAGGATCTTTCCCTGCAACAGTGCGGGACTGGCGCCGAGCATTCGAGTTGGATCGGTAAAGTTCACGGGTGATTGCATTTCCATGTCATTTGAGCCCGTCATACTTTGCGTGGACGACTCGCCTGCAGCCTTCAAATCATCCGCAAACACCCCATCGCCCGCGCCATTCTCGCCATGACAAGCGGCGCAGTTCTGAGCATAGAGTTGCCGTCCATTGGCAAGCGATTCCTTGGTTGTGTTCGATTCCCAGAGGGATGCGACTACATCCCAGCGCTGTTGTTCCGTGAGTGACGTGCTCTTAAGTTCATCAAACACTTGATACGGTGAGCGTGAGCGAAAGTCATCAGAAGATAGCGAAACTGTTAAATTAGTTGCGAGTGGCTGACCCCTGATCGCAGATGCTTTGTTATTTGGAATCACAAGCGCATCATGAGGCGCATCAATATCTAGGTTTAGGGAATAGTACAGGGGTGCTGTAACGGCCTCAGGGTCCGAAGAGGAACCGCTGACCTCAATCGTGCCACGCATCCGCCAGTGATTCAGTCCACACCAGCGCGTGCAGTAAAAAGTATAGATTCCAGGTTTGTCAAAAGTCAAGGTGACATTTGTGATCTTGCCAGGCTCCACATCCACCGCATCCATATCCATCTGACCAACAGCAAAGCCGTGCATGACATCATCGGAT
Organism: Anaerolineales bacterium; assembly: GCA_045402985.1. Taxonomy (GTDB): domain Bacteria; phylum Chloroflexota; class Anaerolineae; order Anaerolineales; family Villigracilaceae; genus Defluviilinea. The sequence continues at coordinate 77 of JAXIPJ010000290.1, read as the reverse complement.
GTGAGTTTTAGATGGAGCGGCTTTCCAACTTCCGCTTTAATGACATCGGGACTCCAACCACCATTTTCTGCCATTTG
>JAXIPJ010000450.1:0-2937 GCA_045402985.1 Anaerolineales bacterium | reverse complement strand
TCCATTTCACATTTTCCCCCAGTTGCGCGTCCGCAGGCGGGGTTCTCCTTTGCGCCTTTCGTCTACGAATTCTTCATCACCGAAGGTGCAACGCGGCATCTCACTGTTTTCCATGGCGAGTTTCCCGAACCCGAAATTCCGCTGTATGGTGATTGCAAAATCCGCAATGAACCGATCACGCAAACAGAACTTATTCTTGGAAACCGCGTCTGGCATGACGAGAATCAGAATGGCGTTCAAGATCCGGATGAAGGTGGGATCGGAGGCATTTGCGTCAACTTGTATGATGCTGAGAAGAATCTCATTCAGCAAACCACAACTGACAGCAACGGCTATTATGCATTCAATGTCGAAGCGGAGCAATATACAGTCGAGTTCGAGAAACCTTCCTGGCTGGAATTTACTCAGAAAAATGTCGGCGATGAGAAAGAGGATAGTGATGTGGATCCGGCAACAGGTCGAATTGAGGCGCTGGAGGTCACAGCCTCGATTCTTTTCTGGGACGCGGGCCTGGTCTCATCTTCAAACATCATCCCCACTCCAGACCCATCCATTAAACTTCCAGCCGCGCAAGTGGGACCCGTCCGTTCAGGGAGATTGGTTTACAGACACATCGGAAATTTTTATCAGAATAGTTGTTTGATCTATGCTTCTGCGGACCCGGATGTGTTGTCTCAAATCCCTGGTTGTGCCACTGTGCCTCACACAGCCGCGGGAGGCGGCGCGATGCTGGCACTCACACGCATGCAGGAGATCGCGCGCCAGGTCAGTGGGAATTTTAGAAAGTTTAATTACACGGGTAATCTGTTTTCAGAGGAAGCACCGGAGGGCGGTGCACCCGCTGTTGAACTGCGTGAGTTCTGGGCGAATTTGAACCAATCGAAATGGACGTATGATGCCGCGTCTGAAGCCTGGTGGCGCTACACTGACGAATCGGATCCGGACAAAGCTGGTATCTTTCAGCCTGCAGTAGACCGCCTGAATAACAGACAGTTGATGTTCGATAATATTGTTCTGGTGTTTGCTGAACATATTGTGGTGGAGCCCACGATCGTGGATATCAATTTACAGGTGGGTGAGGTGGGCAAGGCATATCTTTTCCGCGATGGGCAGGTCTACAATATTCGCTGGAGCACGCGCGCAGGAGACTACGAACAAGAAACAGGATTGAGCCGACCAATGCATTTCGTGGATATAGATGGTACGCCCGCCGCGCTCAAGCCTGGTCATACCTGGGTGATCATTTTTACAACACAGTCATACCTTGAAGATCTATCAGCAGGCATTTGGCGGGCAAGGTTCATCGCACCTGAAGGGGCGAAATAAGGCATCAGAATAGGCATTTGCGTTGCAGGTTTGTAATTGGTAATTTGGGATTAGAGAATTGGAGATTGGATGCATCCTTACACCGTTCTTTTGAAAGACTTGTTTGAGAAAAACCCCGATCCCTCGCAAGCCGCGCCGATGAAAAAATACATGCGTGGTCAGTTTGAATATCTTGGTATCAAGACTCCTCAAAACAAAACTCTAATGAAAGAGTTCATTAGCAAGTACGGCTTACCGCCCATCGAAGATCTTGATGCGATCCTACGTGACCTGTGGGCGCTGCCTGAGCGTGAGTTTCAGTATGTTGGGCTGGGTCTATTGGACAAATCGGAGAAAAAACTTCCAGCAAAGTTTATTGCGACAATCGAATACCTTATCATCACAAAACCCTGGTGGGACACGGTGGATGCGATTGCAAGTCATACTGTTGGAACACACTTTCGTCGTTTCCCGGATGTGCGGGAGAAATATCTTTCAAAGTGGCGCGCCTCCGGGAATATCTGGCTAAGGCGCACAACCCTCTTGTTTCAATTGAACTACAAAAAGGAAACGGATTTTGAGCTAATATGTGAAATCATTCATGAAAATCTGGATTCTAAAGAGTTCTTTATCAACAAAGCCATTGGCTGGTCGCTCAGGCAATATGCGCGCGTCGACCCGAAACTTGTAAGCAAATTTGTGAGGTCCACGCCGCTGCATCCGTTGAGCAGGCGCGAAGCGATGAAGCATCTCGATTAGTTCATCCTTCTTTTCGATTCCGTAGAAAATCTGCTGCCTCTGCAAAGCGGGCTTTGAGATGTTCCAGCACGGGCGCGTCCAGTTGCATTTCATCCAAAGCCTTGTTCATACACCATAGCCACTGATCACGCTCAAGTTCCCCAATGGAGAATGGGACGTGCCTCATCCGTAAACGGGGATGCCCATATTTTTCAATGTACAGCGCAGGTCCGCCAGACCAACCGGAGAGGAACATAAAGAATTTCTCGCGCGATTGCTTCAAACTCTTGGGGTGTAGGACCCTGATCTGCGCGGCTTCGGGGGATGAATCTATCAGGTCATAGAAACGTTCGACCAGTTTCCTCAACCCAATCTCGCCGCCGATCAAGTCATATAGGGAAGGTTCATTGTTAATCATCCTGAAATTGTAACTGATGATATAGGCTTTATAATTGCCTTGTTAAAATTTTTGCAGGAGTAGTTATGAGCAAAGAAACCGAAGCAGTCATCCTATCCGCGGCGCGTACACCCATCGGTAAATTTCAGGGTGCGTTGAGCAGTGTGCCGGCCCCCCAACTGGGAGCCATCGCTGTCAAAGCCGCGGTGGCGCGCGCTGGCATCAACCCGGTGGAAATTGAAGAAGTGATCATGGGAAATGTGGTGCAAGCCGGAGAAGGACAGGCTCCTGCGCGTCAATCGGGAATCCTTGGTGGAATCCCAGCGACAGTCAGTGCGAGCACGATCAACAAGGTCTGCGGCTCGGGATTAAAAGCTGCGATGATATCGGCACAGGCCATACGCGCGGGCGACGCGGACTTGTTTGTCGCAGGCGGATTTGAGTCTATGAGCCGCGCGCCGTATCTGGTCGCAGGTCGTTCGGGTGAATTGAAGTTC
>JAXIPJ010000159.1:0-2208 GCA_045402985.1 Anaerolineales bacterium | reverse complement strand
GCGAGTTTGTTCATGTACACAAAAGGACCAGGGTCAAACATCGTCCCGCGCGGCGCAATGGCAACTGTCGCAAGCGAATTCGAGCGGCCAAATGCCAAAGGCCTGGTACCGTCAATTGGGTCCACCGCCACATCCACGTCGGGGGCTGAGCCGTTTCCTACACTCTCCCCGTTATACAACATGGGAGCGTTATCCTTTTCGCCTTCACCGATGACGATCAGGCCATTCATATCTACTGTTTGGAGGACGATCCGCATCGCGTTGACTGCGGCCTGATCTGCCGCTTCCTTATCCCCGCGGCCCATAAAGCGGCCTGACGCCAATGCCGCGGCTTCGGTGACGCGCGCCAATTCAAGTGCAAGATTACGTGAGGGGTCGTTATTAGATTCCTTATTGGGTTCCATGGGACCTCCACTATAGAATGAAGATTTGAATTACAAAGTAGCCGATCACCGCGCCCCATATCCATGAGTCGATGCGATCCAGAAAACCCCCGTGACCTGGAAAAATATTGCTCGAGTCTTTGAGTCCGCTTTGGCGTTTGAGCATGCTTTCACCCAGGTCACCCAGTGGGGCAACCGCGCCAATGAACAAGCCAAGTAACGCACCCTGCATTGGATTGATCAAACCGTTTAAAGGCTGTGGCCCCATCGATGAGAAAGCGTATGAAAAGAATGCGCCAACGATCACTGATGTGAATACACCTGCAAAATACCCCTCCCAACTTTTCTTCGGGCTGAGACGCGGAGACATTTTATGTTTGCCATATATTGCTCCAATGGAGTATGCGCCCGTATCGCCAGCCCAAACCATGGGAAGGATCAACATGAGCCACCAGACGCCTAGATCCAAATTGCGCAAGTCAAGCAGATACGAGCCCAGCCAGCCGATATACACAATGCCTGCCACGGTCACACAAAAATCAAGCGCGGCCTGGTCGCGGCCGCGCTCAAACGCAATCAGGTGAACCGTCATTGCCAACAGGATCAATGCCGCGAATAAGGGCATGACTGCATCGACAAAAAAAACGCGTGCTGTTGCAATCGCAAGCACGCCTCCAACTGTGACAATTTCATTAGGTTCATACTGAACCGCTCGATACATGCGGACGTATTCCCACGCGCCACCAACGAGGAAGATCGTCATTAACACAAAGTAAAACACCCCGCCATATATGATTCCTGGCAGGCCAATGACAACGAGGACCAAAGCTGTCAGGGTACGCCTAAGCATTGGATGCCTCATATTCTTTCGATGCCACTTTGCCGTAGCGGCGGTCGCGTGAAGCAAAAGATTCTAACGCGCGACGATATTCTTCCTTATCAAAATCGGGCCAGAACTTGGGCGAGATATACCACTCGGAATACGCAGCCTGCCAGATGAGGAAATTGCTCAGCCTCAACTCGCCTGAAGTTCGGATGATAAGATCCGGGTCTGGTATGCCCGCCGTGAAAAGATGCCGATTGACCATTTCATCGGTCACATCTTTGGAGGAAATACCTGCATTGATGATCTGCTGAATGGCATAGACGATCTCATCACGGCCACTGTAATTGAAGGCTACATTTAAGATGAGGCGGTCATTGTTTTTGGTCAATTCGATGGCTTTCAAAACTTTTTTCTGGATGCGCGGATTCAGTTTTTCCAACCGCCCAATATGACGCAATTGCACTCCCTCTTTATGGAGTTCATTTAATTCATGGTCGATCACATCCTGAAGGATGTACATCAGACCCTTCACTTCCTCGGGCGGGCGACCCCAGTTCTCCGTTGAAAAAGCATAGATGGTTAGGTATTTAACACCGAACTCTACAGTTGAGCGGATAATGCGGCGCAGATTCTCCGTCCCGGCTTTATGGCCCGCAAGGCGCGGCAGGCCGCGTGACAGCGCCCAACGCCCATTGCCATCCATAATGATGGCAACGTGCTGAGGGGGACTACTAGCAGAGGTGGATTGAGGAGAATTTGTCATGAAAACGCCTGTCGTTGCAAAGCTCGCAGAGGCAATGCTTACATCTAAAATAACCCAAAGAGCGCTATCCTTCGATCAAAGGATTTTCCCGAAAGCTTGTACATCGTCCCCAATGGGAAGCACACCTACACTTCCATAATTTCGGTTTCTTTGTTTTTTCCGTGCTGGGCGATCTCTTCTATGAATCGGTCGGTGAGTTTCTGAAGCTCCTCTTCACCACCTTCCAGATCATCTTC
>JAXIPJ010000382.1:0-37831 GCA_045402985.1 Anaerolineales bacterium | reverse complement strand
CGTAGATGTGCGGACACGGCCCTGATCGATCCACATATACATTCCTGCTTTCACCATCCTCTTTACCACAGGCAAAATAGTCTGGTCGCCAGGACCCCACACAAACCGGGGACGCAGAGAGATCGTTTCAAAGCCAGGTGCATTTGCCTCGATTACCAATTTCTCGGCAGCAGCTTTTGTTTCGGGATATAAGAACGGCGTACTTGCCGGGTATGGATATGTTTCGTCAATATCCCGCATGTGCTGTCCATGAAACAGTGCTGCTTCTGTGCCGACATGGATGAAGCGCCTAACACCTGCCTGCCGCGCTGTTTGTAGTAGTTGCGCGGCTCCATCTACATTCGTTTTCCAGAACTGTTCGCGCGTGCCCCACTGTTTGACAAAAGCCGCGCAATGGATAATGACTTCACATCCTGCGAGATGTTCCGGTTTGACCGCACCCAACTCGGAGCGCACGGGAATCACACCCAACGTGCGCAATTGTTCGTCTTGATGTTCAGAGCGTGACATCCCGCGAACATTGTGTGCAGTGGATAGCGCCTTCGCAATGGCGCCGCCAATAAAGCCTGATGCGCCGGTAATGAATATCTCCATCTTATTCTCTCACCGATGCGCTTTGACTCCCACCTGCTGGCACATATCGAGCACGGGGCAGGTTGAGCATTTAGGGAGTGTTCCCGTACAAATATGTTTCCCAAAAGGCACGAGCAGGCGATTGATGTCAACCCAATGTTCGCGCGGGAGTTTGGCTTCCAGCTCTACCATCGTTTTTTCAGGTGTGGAGGCTTTCACATATCCCCAGCGATTCGTGACGCGATGGACATGGATATCCACGCTGATATAGGGCTGCCCGCAGGCAATCCCTAGCACAAGATTGGCACACTTAGGACCGACTCCAGAAAAGGAGCGTAATACTTCGGAATCGCATGGGAGGTTTCCATCATACTCGTCCATGATGCGGCTTGCAATCACATGGATCTGCGCAGCCTTGCGCTCGTGGAATGTGGATGTGTTAATCAGGGAATCGATCTCTTCTGGAGTCAATTTACTGATTTGAGCAGGCGTGCGAGCACGCGCGAAAAGTTTGCGAGCGGTAGGTAGTGACACCTCATCATAGGTGCGGATGGAGATCATGCACGCGACCAGTTGCTCAAAAGGCGCATTGAATCCATCCTCTGCCAGTACGAACATCGCCGCCTTGGGAAACGGAATGACGGCCTTGCTGATGAGTTTCAATGCCAGGTCGATGTCAAATGTTTTTTTCATTTTGCTTTCGGTCGGTTGTTTTTTATGATGAAAAGGGACATGTTGGAATATTCAACGAGGATAATTTTATTATACGCCTGACTCGCCTTAGTGCTTGCCTCTCCCATTATTTGCGATTAGAACAGATATGCACTGAATCGCCTCGAAACAATTTGCGTATAATTGCGCGAGCATGGAAAAAAACACCTTCACCTTCGCACGAGGCGTTATCTTGATGGCCTCTGCATTCCTCCTCCTCATTGCCATTGAACTGGGCCTGGATTTATCCAGTGGCGGAGTCCCCATCGATCATCTGACGACGATGACGTCCGATGAAGCTCGTCACCTCAACAACGCGCTCAACCGCAACCTCAATCAACTGATGGCTGTTGCCTTCACCACAGTCGCTATCGCAGTGCCTCTTACTGCAAACATGTACTCGCTTAAGTTCCTTGAGTTCTTCATCAAAGACCGCGTCAACGCCACGGTACTGACATTTGTGGTCTTTGCCGGTCTCAATAACACTGCCATTGCCTGGGCGATCAAAGACGATTTTGTACCAAACACGGCCCTTCTTCTTTCACTGGTACTTGTTGCTGTCTCGGTGGCGTTACTATTCCCCTATCTTTATTACATTTTTCGCTTTCTGCACCCCAACACCTTGCTCGAGCGGCTTGAAGCCGAGATCACTGCTGATCTGCAAATGGCCGCCCGCAATCAGAGTCAGGCAGCGCGTTACCGGAAATTAGTCTCTGAAGGAATTGAACATATCGCCAACATCGCCATCCGTTCGGTGGATCGCGCCGATCGGAACACCGCTATCGAAAGTGTGCTCAGCCTCGAACGCGTGGAACACACGTATTGGACCTTCAAGCCCCAACTTCCACTCACATGGTTCGAGGCCGATCCCGGATTCTTTTTAGGCTTTGGCGTCCGCGCGGTGAAGGAGTTCACTGCCACACGCATCTGGACTGAAATGAAAGTTTTCTCGCAGTTGCGGCAGGTGATGAGTGCCGCTGTCCCGCGCATGCATGACCTGGTTAGCACCATCGCCAAAACGTCGCGCAAGCTGGGCCTCGATGAGACAGTCAGCCTCGACGTGGCCTTGCGCGAAATGGTCATCGAATATTTTAATACCTTCATTCGCCTGGCCATCACGCGCAAGGATGACCGCTCTGTTTTTACCCTCTTCGATCAGTATCGGATGCTGGCCGAGTCGCTGAATAGCACCCATCCCGATCTGGTGCAGGAGATCGCTTACTACTTTGAATACTATGGACAGGTGGCTCGCGAGATGGGTCTGTCCTTCCTTGTGTCAGCCATCGCGCACGATTTGGGCATGCTGGTGCAGAGCGCTTTCCAGTCTTATGCCCCTAATCGTCAGCTTCTGCTCGAACGTTTTTTGAACTATGATCTCAAAACCAGGCAGCCTCTGCCAGGAGTCAAAAAAGCACACGCCATCCTAGCCAGCTACCTCATGCTCAACGGTCATATCGAGCAGGCAAACCTTATCGGAGAGAGTTTTCATGGCACCGATCAGGCGTTGATCAAGATCATTCGCGACGAGTTATTGCAAATCACCCGCGAGATGTATTGGGAGGTGACGGAGCGCCGCGTCAACATGGACTATGTGCCTGACGGACAGCGCGAACAGTTGCGACAGTTCTTTGAGTCGCTGGAAGTTCTCCCAAGTTAAACGAGTTTTAGCCCGCCGCCCACGAGCGGGATAATTTGCCGGGTTGGTTCAATATGAGAACTCTATGACATCCTTGTCCCGTAACATCAACAGCGCAAATTTTTCGTGATCTTTTGGGGCGCCGGTGATGTGCCATCTCCCAACAACCGCATTCTCGGTTTTTTTCTGGCGCAGCTCATATACTCGTAACGAACAGGCAGTCAGGGCTTGTTGAATTTTCTCATAAATGTTTTCGTCCTCCGAGCCCAGCACAATCTGGTAAGTACGAAACTCGCTAATGCGGTGAATCCAGTGTTCAAGGCGTGGGACTAACAACAGGATGACCAGCGCAACGCACGCCGCGGCGAGGATGAAGCTCAACTGACCTGCGCCGATGCCCATGCCGAGCGCAGCAGCAAGCCAAATTGTCGCGGCGGTGGTAAGCCCCCCAATCCGCCCTCCATCGCGAATGATCGCGCCAGCGCCTAGAAATCCGATACCCTGTACAATGTTCCCTGCGATAGCCGTGCGGCTGTGTTCGGGGTCTATACTCATGGAAAAAATTGTAAATAAGGTGGAACCAACGGTGATCAGGATGATTGTCCTGAAGCCCGCGGCTTTAACCCGAAATTCGCGCTCCGCGCCAATCAGGCCTCCCACAAGAACTGACATGCCAAGTTTGATCAAGTTTTCAAAAAAGAAAGTGTCCATGTCTTAATTATCAAGCAACTCCTTCAATTGCGAAACAATCCGATCCATGGCTGGTCAGATGTTGATAGATTGCCAACGCTCACAGCAAGTTCGTGCGGTTATAACTGGTGCAAACTGCCCTTTCTATGCACCGCATATTGGGCTTTTGTAATTGACCCCACGATCAATTAATCCTTGGCCTCCGCGACCTTTTCTTCTGGAATATAAAGTGACGGCACAAAGGTCTGGTCCGTGATAGGCGGGCGAACATAGCCCACATCCGTCTGGCGCGGCGGCAGGACGATTGGCTCAGGCGTGAGGTCTTGGTAAGGAATCAAGCTGAGCAGATGGTGGATGCAGTTTAGCCGGGCACATCTCTTATTATCCGCGTTCACCACATGCCAGGGCGCCTGCTTGATATCCGTATGAGCAAACATCTCGTCTTTCGCCTTGGAATATTCCACCCAGCGCGACCGCGACTGCAGATCCATTGGGCTAAGCTTCCAGCGTTTCGTCGGGTCTTTGATACGCGACTGGAATCGCAACTCCTGTTCCTTGTCGCTGACCGAGAACCAGTACTTGATCAGAATGATATCTGAGCGCACCAGCATGCGTTCAAACTCTGGTACCGAGCGCAGGAATTCATCATATTCCTCATTGGTGCAAAAGCCCATCACCCGTTCTACGTTTGCTCGGTTATACCAACTGCGGTCGAACAGCACCATCTCGCCGCCGGCCGGCAGATGTGCCACATAGCGCTGGAAGTACCACTGGGTCTTTTCACGCTCGGTGGGAGCCGGTAGTGCTACCACGCGACAGACGCGCGGGTTCAGACTTTCGGTAATACGCTTGATCACGCCGCCCTTTCCAGCAGCGTCGCGCCCCTCAAAAATGACCACCAACTTCAGCTTCTTAGCGCGTATCCATTCCTGCAGTTTGACCAGCTCCTCTTGCAGGCGGGCCAGCTCCTTCTCGAAGGTTTTTTTGTCCACGGCAAGTTGTCCCTCGGCTGGAATGGAAGAAACCACATGCTGGCTTCCCAGGATGGCCTCAGGCATGACTTGGTCGTGCTTGTTAGACCCGTTAGTAGAATTCTTCTTTTGGTCTTTCTTATCTTTCTTTTTTTCTTTCTTTGACTTTTTTTCCCTCAATCCATCCCCGGCGGCTAGTTCGGGTGGAAAAGATGACACACCAGGCGAGTTTCGCAAACTGGATTGATCACTGACTTGGTCGTGCTTATTAGCCCCATTAGCAGAATTCTTCTTTTGGTCTTTTTGCTTGTCTTTCTTATTTTTCTTTGACATTTTTCCTCCAAGCTATTGGGCGATTACTTTATAAGATGGAGCAGCCATGGTGGAATATTCGATGGGAATAAACTTATTATACGCCTGACTAGCATTACCTGCTCACTTTTTCTACTAAATACACTATTGAAATGTAATCCTTTCCTGTTGCTTCCGACATGCCGATTTCACACGGGATATTGGAGGAATAATATCCGCCATACTCTTGTGCATTGACTTCGGTGGCTTCTTTTTGAGTGGCAGCTTGAGTCAATTCAGGGAAGAGTAAGCCGCGGTCACCTGCGAAGGCACAACAGCCGAGGTTGAGCGGCACCGTCGCAGATCTGGCGCATTGTTTTGCAATGGCGAATATCTTGTTGTCCAAACCCAATTTGCGCGCGGAGCAGTTGGGATGCAAAACAACATCTTCATCACTGGGTTGGATTTCAAGTTTGGGTAAAACTACGTCATGCAAAAATTCAACACAGTCTAATATGGTCAGGCTTTTCCAGAGTTCATTATCTTCTTGGTCGAGATCGTCGCGGCATGTGCGCACCGTGTGCGTGCATGAGGTTGTGTCCATGACAATGGGATATCGTCCTTGCTCGGACCATTCCCACATTTGCATAATGATATTATGCAGGCTGAGTTGATAGGCTTGCTTGTATCCCTTTGATGCGAAAGGCATGCCACAGCAATGACCTGTCACGTTTTTGGGCATGTGCAAATCGATGCCCGCACGGTGAGAGATGGTGATGAAGGTTTCAGCGAGGCTTAAGGTACCTTCACTTCTGGGCTGGCCCAATTGGCGTGAGATGCATGATGGGAAGTAAACATAATTTTTCTCACCGCGAAGCGCGCTAAGACCGCGAAGATTCTTTGTTGAGATCGGAATATGGTGATTCCATTTCGGTAAGGTAGTGTGAGATATTTTTTCTGCGGCGACAGAAATTGATTTGACATGGTTGACGCCGATGATATTTTCGGCGATGTGTCCCAAACTTATAGCTGCGCCGACTGCTTTTTCAGTCAATGCAAAATTATTCGCGATCCACAATGCAATCTTTTCGCTTTTGATCGATTCGGTTCGCAGTCGTTTGATGTAATCACCTGTGTTGATGCCAACCGGACAGGCGGTCGCGCAGAGCCCGTCTGCGGCACAGGTGTCGATGCCAAAATATTCGAAATCCCGGAGGAGCGATTTCATTAACTCAGTACTGCTCACAGTAGCATCGTCGCCGAGGACGGCGGCTTGAGCAAATTTAACGGAATCAAGCTCGGGGGAGTCTGAGCCGAGTGTCTTTAAACGAGAGATCTCACGCTGGATGACTATCCGTTGGCGTGGAGTCAACGTCAAGCGTCGCGATGGGCATTTCGATTCGCAAAATCCGCATTCGATGCATTTGTCAACCTCAGGCGAAACCAGCGACATGGATTTGAGATGCGTGACGTGGGCCCGCGGGTCGGCGTTGATCATCACGCCAGGGTTAAGCATGTTATCGGGATCGAATAACGATTTGAGGTTGCGCATGATGGCATAGGCATCCACGCCCCATTCGGTTTCGACGAACGGCGCCATGTTGCGTCCCGTGCCATGCTCGGCTTTGAGCGCGCCGTCATATTTGCCGCTGACAAGTTTCACCATCGCGCGCATGAAGCCATCGAAGTGCTGCGTGTCTGCATCTGTGTTGAAAGCCTGATTGATAAGGAAATGCAGGTTGCCATCTTTTGCATGACCGAACACAACGCCATCCTGATAACCCAAATCGGCGAAGAGGTGTTGCAGGTCGGTCACCGCGTCGGCGAGATGCTGTACAGGAAAGGCGACATCTTCGTTGATGCAGATGCTCCCTGGCGCGCGCATCGCGCCAATGGATGGGATGATACCTTTGCGCGTTTTCCAAAGGGCGGCTTGCGCGATTGGATCATCGGTGAATTCGGGATCATGCAAAAGTCGAATTTTCCTGATGACGCGCTCCGCTTCTTTTTTGGACCTGTTAATTGATTCCGTATCCTGAGCCTGATACTCTACTAAAATCGCGGCCGCGTCCTCTGGAAGGTGACTCAAAATTGCGGGGACACCAGGATGATTTTGAACAGAACGAAGCGAAGCTCTGTCCATTATTTCCGCCGCACGCACTCCTGATTCTTTTAGAGGTGCAATGGCAGAGGCGGCATCCTGTATGTTCCTGAAATAAAGCTGACCTGTGTAACGAAGTGGATAATCAGGCAATGTATGAAGCACAGCTTCAGCGATAAATCCTAATGTGCCTTCTGAGCCAATCATAATGTGCGTGAGGATATCGAGTGGCGTGTCGAAGTCGAGAAAGGCGTTGAGCAGATAGCCGTTTGTGTTTTTCATCTGGTAACGGCGACGAATGCGTTCGGCTAAACCCTCACCCCTAACCCCTCTCCTGAAAGGAAAGGGGGACTCGATGATACGTCGTTTGAGTTCAAGTAATCCTTTGGCGAAGTGTGGTTGTTCGTTCTCGAAAATTTGATTTGCGTTTGGTTCTGCGGTGTTGAGTATGAATCCGTTTGGCAAGACGATTGTCATGGAATGAATGGTGCGATACGAATTTTCTGTCACGCCACAGCACATGCCGCTGGAGTTGTTGGCAAGGATGCCGCCCATCATGCAGGCGTCAATGGAGGCAGGGTCAGGTCCGATGCGGCGACCATATTGTTTCAGCACATTGTTAATGAACCCACCAATGATGCCGGGCTGAAAGCGAATCAGTTTGCCGTGGTCTTCGACGCTGTATTTTCCCCAATGCTTGGAGATATCTACAAGGATGCCATCCGTCACAGCCTGACCTGATAGACTCGTCCCGGCCGCGCGGAAGGTCATGGGGATTTTATTTTGTTGTGTGAATTTGAATAGCGATTGAATTTCTTGTATGGAATCAGGTTGGACGACTGCCCGTGGAACGAGTCGAAAATACGAAGCGTCATTGGCATAGGCAATACGATGCAGATGAGCGGTCAGGACGCGGGAGGGCTGGATAATCTGGGAAAGTTGGGATTGGAGATCCATAACTGGGGCTTTCCAATCCCATTTTACTTCGCTATTCGTATGCGAGCGTATCTCTCACAGTCAACCGCGATGCTCTTCGCGCGGGCAGTGCGCTGGCAATCGTCGCCAATACCAACGTGAAGATGAGCCAGGCGATGACTCCAGTGAGTCCATATACATTCGGCAGGGGCGCAGTAGCGATTGCCATGCCCACGCCAAAGGTTAATACGCCCGTGATCGGGAACGCTAATAAAATGCTGATCAGCCAACTGATGACCCCAATCACCATGCCTTCAACAATGACGATGCCCTGAATATCGCCATTGCTTGCGCCGATGGCGCGCATGACGCCGATCTCGCGCGTGCGTTCAAGTACGTTAATGCTCATTGTGCCAGCCAACCCAAGCCCCCCAACGATTGCGATCAGGCTTGCCATCAGGAGCATAAAGTACACGAGAATATTCGTTTGCGACCTTTGGTCTTCGATAAATTTCGCACCCAATGTTGAGGAAGTGACTCGTACGCCGCGCGCTTGGTATTGCGCCATCAACTCGTCGTTGATTTTCTGTTGCGCCGCAGAATCATCCCGCGCTGTGGATGTCACCACTCGCAGGGAAAATACCTGTTCAGGCTGGTTGACAAGTTGGCTGATGTATTCATAATTGACATACAGCAAAGGCGGGCTGACATTGCCTGCGATGCTATACGTCCCAATAATATACCATTGGGTTGGCTTGCCATTTACTTCAATCGTGAGCCAATCGCCAACTTTGAGATCGGGAAAGACGTTCAGCAGGTGATTCCCTATGACGATCGCGTTTTCATCGCCAGTGGTTAGCCAGCGGCCGGATGTGATGACGGGATCGATCAAGGTGGATGTAGAGGGTGGCGCAAAGAACACAATTTGCGTGCCTGTTTCGTCCTCTCCCATCTTGAGTGTGCCGCCATATTCGAGCCAGCCTTCCACGCTTTCCACGCCGGGGATGCTCTCGGCTATCGCAGCGACCTTGTCGAAGCGATAGGCATGGCTGAATGAAACATTGATATCCGCCAGAAAATATCCCTGAATGTCCAGCATCCATTTCTCAAAAGAAGCCCAAAGGTTAAATACTGAGATAAATACAGCGCCGCCCATTACCAGCGTAAACAGGGTCAATACCAGGCGCGTTTTGCGGCGCATGGCGTTGCGGAGCGAGATGCGGATAGGGCGCGAGATCAGCAGAGAGTTTTTGTTGACCGAATCCACTTTGGGTTTTGCATTCCCGCCGATTCCGTAATCGCTGATGGCTTCGCGTACGGTCACGCGCACGCTGTTATAGATTGGGAATATCGCTGCGATCAATGGCACAACCACAGCGACAATGACTTGCTGAACCAGTGTGCCAGCGTAGCCTTTGAATGGCGCGGGGTTGAAGTTTAAGTATTGAGCCATGCCACCACCGATGAATTGTGCCGCGCCGTTCGCAAGCGGAATGGCGATCAGCAATGCGCCGAAGCCAAAACACATGATCAGCACAATGTACATACCAAAAATCTGCAGCGTGCCGCCGCCTGTGGCTTTCATGACCCCAATTTGCCGTGTCTGTTGCGTCATCAATGCCGTGATCGTATTTACGATCAAGAATCCGCTCAACAAAACAGTCAAATAACCCAGGACACTCAGCATAAAGAAGACGCCCTGCGTAATGCTATAGGCAAAGTGATGTCCCGGTTCATTTACGGAAACAAAATTCACTGTCGCGCCGGCGCGTTTCATTCGGTCTGCAACAGCTTGCGCCACTTCAGTCACATGCTCCTGGTTTGTGGGATTCTCTGCCACACTTATCGCTAATGAGTTGTACGTTGAAGAGCCGCCAAGCCATTTCAGGGTTTCCGGTGTAACGTAGGCGTTCACCGTGTTTGTCAGGTTATATGGAAAACCTGTCACATCGTGCATGTAGCCGCCGAATTTTATTTCACGGCGTTTGCCGTCATCCAGTTCGAGCAGGATGACATCACCAGGTTTATATCCAAGTGAAGCAGATGAGTTATCCAGGATCGTTTCTTTATCGCCATACTTTGGAAGGTCCGTCTCGCCCAGCACCGGCTTGAGCACATTCACCGTGAGTTTCTTCGGGTCTTCCAGCGCCGTAAACTGGATATCCATAAGTGTGCCATCGGGCCTCACAATGCGCGCGCCTACCGAACTAAAACCTTCCACAGCATTTACGCCCGGCACGCGGCGCGCCATCTCCACCTGGTCGTCATCCAGCGGGAAGGCGAATACTTGCGCCTCCGATGGATCCGCCGAGAGATAATCAATATCCATGCTTTCGGTCAGATACAGCGCCATGTTACTGTTAAAGCCGACTGCGAACGCGCCGACCGCGATGGTGAGGATGATGAGCGTGGTGCGGGTTTTATTTCCCCAGAAATCCGCCCAGACTTTTTTCCAGCGGCTGGCGATCATGAATTTTTTCCTCTCAACTCGATGTTCTGTTGTTTGCGTTCATCTGCAACCTGTAGGATGGCGTCACGGGTGGCCTGCGATTCGCCGAGCAGTTCGTTCAATGTATCAAAGTCAATGGCGAGGACTTCCACCGCGGTATGCTCGGAAGCGCGGGCGGATGCACTGCGCTTTTCTCCGTGAAGCAGTTGTATCTCGCCAAAATACTGTCCGGGCGAAAGTTGCGCGGCAATTACATCGGACTGATTTGGACGCTGCAGGACAATTTCCACTACGCCCTTTGAGACGACGTAGAAGGCATTCCCGCTTGTGCCTTCCTGGAGAATCATCGCGCCTGCTTCATATTGCTGCGGCGTCGCTTTGCGCGTGACTTCCAGTAACTGATCCTGTGAAAGGGTTGGCATTGCCTTCGCCACATATTCGTTGACGATCTCGCCGTCGGCAATGAGCGCGGTGCGATGTGTGCGCATTGCAAGTCCGCTATCGTGAGTCACGATGATGATGGTCTTGCCTTGTGCGACCAGGTCGTTGAAGAGTGCAAATACTGATTCCGCTGTCTTTGAGTCGAGATTTCCCGTCGGCTCATCTGCAATAATAATCGGTGGGTCGTTCGCCAGCGCGCGGGCGATGGCAACGCGTTGTTGCTGTCCGCCGGAGAGCGCGGTGGGAAGTTTATGCGCGTGGTCGGCGAGTTCCACGAGCTCAAGCAATTGCATGGCGCGCCCGCGCCGCTCATTCATCGGATAGGTGCGGCAAAAATCCATGGGCAGCATGATGTTCTCGATCACCGAGATGATTGGCAACAGCTGGAAAAACTGGAACACGATGCCAAGGTTATTTCCACGCCAGCGCGCCATTTTGTTCTCGCCCATCTCATGCACTGCCGTGCCATTGACGAACACCTCGCCGTTTGTCGGACGGTCAATACCCGTGATCATATTGAGCAGGGTGGACTTTCCACTGCCCGATTTGCCGATGATGCTGACAAACTCGCCCGCATTGATTTGCAGGTCAATGCTTTTGAGCGCGGGGTAGTCGCCAACCGCTGTCTTGTAGGATTTATTGACCTCACGCAAGTCAATAATGGAATGACCATTTACTGAGCTTGTTTCCTGCGCCTCATTCGATTTGGTAAAAGGTAATTTAAGCATATGCGCTCCCTGTCCAAAGATGATCGGACAGAAGATGAAAGCGATTCTTATTTCTCAAATTTCACAATGGCTGTCATGCCCCAACGCAGGTCGGGATGTCCGTCTGTGAGTGCGACAGTCACTTCATAAACCACGTCGCCCTGCTTTTCTTCGAAAGTCTGGCTGATTGATTCTATCTTTCCGTTCAGGGTCGCGTCGGGAATCGCATCCAACGTGATCGTCGCAGCCTGACCCTGTTCAATGGTCACAACATCCAATTCGGTCAGGTCAGTCGTTTTGATGAGCCAGGTGGAAAAATCCGCGATGGTCACAGCGATCTCACCTGCGTTGATGGAGTTGCCAGTCTTTGCATTCAGTTTGGCTACGACACCATCAAACGGTGCAATGACCGCGAAGGCAGCCACACCGGCTTTCGCTGCATTCACCCTCGCTTCAAGCACAGCCAGTTGATTAGTATCCGCGCCATCCTTCATGCGTTCATAGGCGCGCTGGGCTTCTTCAAACGCAGCCTTTTTCAACGCCAGATCATTCTCGGCTTCGATAATCCAATCCTCAGGAGCTGGTCCCTTGAAATGTTTCGCGTTGGTTCTGTACTCATACCCTCGCGCTGTTTGAATAAGAAACGTGCGCGTTTCAGTTTGTGGAACTTTCTTTGAATTTTGTAGATAGAGCAAATAATCATCGGCTTTATCATATGCTTCCTGCGAATCCTTCAGGTCTATTACGACCTGGGCCAGATCAGTGCCGGAGGAGTTTAACAGATCGTCCAAAGCCTGCTGCGCGCTGACCAGCTCGAGCTGCGCGGCCGTGTAAGCCGTATCCGATTCACCGCCCAGGCCGACCAAAGGTTGTCCCTTTTTTACTTGCTGACCCTCGTCCACCAATACCTCACTGACAATGCCGCTGGCAGTGAAGGCAATCTCTGCATACTGGACTGGTTCAACGCGCCCTTCCGCAATCAGCGTATCGTCCGCGATGACGGTTGGGATGACTGTTGCTTCGGTTGCTTGTGCGTCAGCAGAGGAACAGGCCGCGATTAGCACGCCTGCCAAAATAAACAATGATGCGATCTTTGTCTTCATATCCTCAATCCTTGCCTTTCCCTAAAGATGGTTGACTGTCACCGCTTGTCTACTAAAATTTTCGCAACAATTTACAGATCAATTCAAGCTTCTGGTTTAGTTAATTATGCGGTACTAAGTATACGACTATCTGTCGTCTAAGTTGCAGATGAGCACAGGTTTTTTCATGGAAACCGTGCCTCTATAAGATCATTGTATTTTCACTTCTTTTGACACTTGGTTCTGGAAAAGGTTTCTGATAGACCGTCATTGTGGGAGCAGATGGATTTGCGAATCGTCATTTTCCAGAAAGCGTATCCTAGAACATATATTCGGGTTATCCATCATATGAATTGGAAGTTCCGAATCTAGTTTGCCAAAGGAGGCTGAAATGGACCTTGGTTCTATCAACTGGTTAGCCATTGTCGTCTGCGTCGTCGTAAGTATGGTCAGCGGGTTCATCTGGTATCACCCGAAAGTGTTCTTCCCTGCCTGGTGGGCGGGCATTGGCAAGTCTGGGGAGCCGGGCAATCCCAACCCAACGATCTATGTCTTTACCATTATCGCCGCGCTTGTTCAAGCTGTATTTGTATCTTTCATGGTTAACACCATGGGGAGTACGACAGTGGCATCAGGCGCGACAGCTGGCTTCATGCTCTGGCTCGGCTTTGTTGCGCCCACGAACCTGGTCAATAAACTGTTCGCAGGTCACGGCTTCAAAGTCTGGGCGATTGAAGCAGGCAACCATCTTGTCAATTTCTTGCTCTTCGGCGCGATCCTGGGCGCGTGGCGATAATTTGCTGAATCAAAAAATGCGGATGATGAAAGTCATCCGCATTTTTGATTCAATCTTTAAGTTTCAAATCCTTGACGCGTGGCCGAGTATGGTTAAAATAGAACATACGTTCTAATTTAAAAAGGAGGACGTATGTCTACGATCAATCGTCAATTCTCTCTGGCCCTGGAAGCGTTGGCTGAACTAAAGGCAGATGATACTGCGCCGCCTCCTTCTACCCAGCCGATGCCTGTCGCGCCAACTTTGAGCGAGGTCCTGGCTAGCCTGGGGCCGCTTCCGCGTGATGCTTTATTGCTCGGTGTTGCATCCGACGGATTGCCCGTGCTGTTGAATCTGCGTGACCCGCTCCCCGGGCCGATCCTTGTGGTTGGAGAGGCGAGTGCAGGCAAAACAACTTTCCTGCAGACAATGGCACACTCGGTCATCCAAACCCAAGATTCAAACCATGTCCAATATGGAGTGCTAACGAATCATCCCGACGAATGGGAAAGTGTCACGGCGACTTCTCATCGTGTAGGGCTTTTTTCTCCTGACCAAACTGGCGCGCAGGACTTGATACTTTCGCTGGCATCCTGGGCACACGCCAACAGGAACGCGCGTCAATCAGTATTGTTGTTGATCGACGACCTTGAAGCGCTTGCAAATCTTGAGGCCGACACCTTGCAAAATTTTCGCTGGCTGTTGTTGCGCGGTCCCGCCCGGCGCGTGTGGCCCGTCCTCACATTGAATGCTGAAAGATATACGCAAGTTATCTCCTGGCTACAAATTTTCCGAACGCGAATCTTTGGCCGCATTGCCGACGAAAGCGTCGCTGGCGCGCTTGGCGCGGATAAAACCTCCACACTGGATCAGCTCGAAGCGCGGATTCAGTTTACCTTGCGCGAGAAGGGAAACTGGCTCCGATTTTGGCTGCCGAGTTTCTAGTCGCTTAATCCCTCTTGTGCTACAATCGAATTGAAGTTGCATGGATGAATGGTGGTCCGACAATCAGAGGGAATCGTTCCGCTTCTTGGCACCTGGGTGTCTGTGATCCCTGGAGACATGCACAATTGATCCGTTTTGCCACGGGAGGTGCTCCATTTCGTGGCCCACACTCAGGAGATGAGAAGATCTATGGAAGCGAAACTTTATGTTGGCAATCTGCCTTTCACTGTTGGTGATGCAGACTTGCAAAGCCTGTTCTCACAGGCAGGTACGGTGACGTCGGCGCAAGTGATCAAGGACCGCGCAAGTGGACGCTCGAAAGGCTTCGGCTTTGTCGAGATGTCTTCGTCTGATGAAGCCCAGAGTGCGATCACCATGTTTCATGGCAAGGATTTCAGCGGCCGCGCGCTCACTGTGAATCTTGCTCGTCCACGCGAAGAGCGCCCGGGTGGGGGTGGCTTTCGAAGTGGTGGAGGTCGCAAGCCGGGCAGTGGTGGCGGCGAGCGCCGGCGCGATTACTAAGATCATATTCAATTTCTAGTAGATTTCCGAGCCAAATGGGCGGTGCCAACCATTTGGCTCAATTTATTTATTTCAAAAGCATGCTGTCAGTGGCTTGGGCCTGGAAAAGTATAAGGATGAGATATGAATGGCGAATTTATCATTCGAGAATATCGCACGGAAGATTTTGATGCGGTGACCATATTGTGGCGAATCTCGCGCGAAAAATCCATTCCTGAGTTCCAGTTGGAGAAGGGTCATTTCTTCTTTGAAGACCGCGATTATTTTCAGAAACACATTGTGAAGAACAATCAGATCTGGGTGGTCGAGTCGCAGAATTATCCTGTTGGTTTCATGGCCATGAACAACGATTTTGTTGACCAGTTATACATTGATCCCGATTATCAACGGCGCGGAATTGGTCGATCATTGCTGAAGCTTGCGCGAGAACGCTCACCCGAGCATGTTTGGCTTTACACATTGCAAGTCAATACGAGTGCGCGAGAATTCTATGAAAAAAATGGCTTTTTAGCCGAGAAGTTTGGAATCAGTCCTCCGCCTGAGAGTGAGCCGGATGTGGAATATCACTGGAGGAGAAAGTAATTCCGTAATTGGGGGAAGCTTCATAATTTACGAATGACGATCAAAAATTCTCTTATGCGCCCCACTTATTTGGAAATCAATCTGCCTCAATTACGAAAAAATGTAGAAGCCATCCGCTCTCACGTTGCCCCTGCAAAAGTGATGACGATGGTTAAGGCGAATGCATACGGTCACGGCCTGGATGGCGTTGCGCCCTACATTGAACCATATGTGGATAGCTTCGGTGTGGCTATCCTTGAAGAGGGAATTCAACTGCGCAAGTTGGGCATCACGAAACCGATCCTTGTGGCTGGTGGAACTTTGCCTGAGCAGATCCCCGCCTTCATCGAACATGATCTGACCCTTACCGCCTCATCGATTGACTTACTCGCCTCTGCCGACGTCATGGCGAATTCCGCTAAAAAGAAATTAGTTGTGCATCTGAAAATTGATACAGGGATGGAGCGGGTGGGTGTGCATTATTATGAAGCCCAGGCGTTTTTGGAGCAGTCGCTTAAATATAAAAATATTGAGATCGAAGGGATTTATACTCATCTGGCGAATGCAGAGTCGCGGGACCTGATCCACGCGCGGCAACAGCTTGAGAGATTTAATGAAGTTTTGCGATTTTATGAAAAACGCGGTCTACCAACCCCGATCAGGCATATGGCGAATTCGGGTGCGATTCTGCAATTCCCTGAAAGTTGTATGGATATGGTGAGACCGGGTCTGATGTTGTATGGCCTGTATCCGCTTGGAGTTTCGCGTACAGTGGGTATTGCGCCCGCGCTGACGTGGCGCTCAAGGGTAGCGTATTCTAAGATAACGCGGCCAGGGCACCCGGTCAGTTATGGATCGTTGTGGCAGTCTGATTCTGAGCGCAGGATCGTCACCATTCCCTGTGGATATGCGGATGGCTATTTCCGTCGGATGACGAATCAAGCGCAGGTGATGGTCAACGGTCGGAAATATCCGCAAGTAGGGCGCATCTGTATGGATCAATTCATGGTAGATATGGGTGAGGATGCCGCCCAAGTAGGCGATGATGTTGTATTATTAGGCGAAGGGATCACTGCCTACGATCTTGCCGAATGGACAGGCACGAATGAATATGAGGTCCTGACAAATATTAGCGCGCGCGTGCCGCGCCTGTATCTGAAAGAGTAATGATAGAATGGAACAATTTTGCTCGCGAGGTGAAGTGTGAAAAGTTTAATCCAAAGGTATTGGCCTATAGCAACGATAGCAGCTGTGATCGTCGCGCTGGATCAGTGGACGAAGTGGCTGGTGCGTGTCAACATCCCACAGGGTGGAACCTGGCTGCCTGAATCGTTGGAATGGCTCAGCCCGTATGCGCGCATTGTCCATTGGTATAACACGGGTGCGGCATTTGGCATGTTTCAGAATGCGAGTATGGTCTTTACCGTATTGGCTTTCATCGTGATCGCAGCAATTATTTATTACTATCCCCATGTCGAAAATACGGATTGGTCGTTGCGCCTGGCGATGAGCATGCAGTTGGGCGGCGCCATTGGCAATCTGATAGACCGGCTGGCACTGGGACGGGTGACAGATTTTATTTCCATCGGCTCCTTCCCTGTCTTCAATGTTGCCGATGCAAGTATTAGCGTGGGTGCTGTCGTTTTATTATTAGGGGTCTGGCTCATGGAACGGTCTGAGAAAAAGGAAAAAGCGAACTCAGTGGCCTCTGAACCCACAGGCGAAACGACAAGTGAGTGACCGCGTTTTGACCTTTCGCTTTGATCGGGAGAATCCCGAGCGGCTTGATAAATTTCTGGTCGGGCAGTTGCAGGATTTATCGCGTTCCCGCATTCAGGGCTTGATCGCAGACGGTTTTGTGGATGTTAACGATCGCGCAGCACGGAAAGCGGGGCAGACGCTCGAAAACGAATCCACTGTCACAGTTCGGATTCCACCTCCCGTGCCCACTGACTTGATTGCTGAAAATATTCCACTGGAAATCCTCTTCGAGAACGATGATATGCTCGTGGTCAATAAAGAGGCGGGTATGGTTGTGCACCCCGCAGCTGGTCACGCAGACGGGACTCTTGTCAACGCGGTACTCGGGTATGATCCCGAGATCGAAGGTATAGGTGGCGAAGAACGCCCGGGTGTTGTCCACCGCCTGGATAAAGAGACCTCCGGCTTGATCTTGCTGGCAAAAAACGATCGCGCGCATCGCTGGCTGCAAGACCAGTTCCGTTTGCGGAAAGTGGAAAAAACCTATCTGGCGCTGGTGGATGGCAAACCGCCGACGCCCTCCGGTCGCGTGGAAGCATATATCGGACGTGACCCCAGTCATCGTAAACGCATGGCGATCGTTTCGGAGAGTAGAGGCCGCGAAGCGATCTCGGAATACAAAACAGTTGAAAGTTTCAAATCACATACTCTGCTTGAATTTCATCCACTCACGGGCCGCACACATCAGATCCGCCTGCATTGCGAGTTTTTGGGATGCCCAATCGTGGGAGACAAAATTTACGGAAGAAAAAAGACTTCCGTTGAAATTCAACGTCATTTTCTTCACGCGTATCGCTTGAAGATCGTTTTACCCGATGAAACTGAACCAAGAATATTCGAGGCCCCTTTACCAGATGAATTGGAAAGTGTTTTAACTGCCTTGCGTATGTAAAAATGAAAAAGTATTTGATCCTGATAAAACATTCCCTGCCCGAAATTGCGGAAAATGTGCCGGCACAAAAATGGGAACTTTCAGAGGCAGGTCGCGTGCTTGCTCAAAAATTAGCTGCGAGATTAAACCGATATCAGCCGGAAGTGATCGTCTCCAGTGTTGAACCCAAAGCAAAAGAAACAGCCGAGATCATTGCACGAAAACACAATTTGGAGCTTCAAATTATTGAAGGTCTGCATGAGCATGATAGGAGCAAGGAAGCCTATCTTCCCAAAGATGAATTCCAGGCGGCTGTGCGCGAATTCTTTGAAAAGCCAGACACACTTGTTTTTGGAAGCGAAACTGCTGATGAGTGCCATGCGCGCTTTCAACAGGCTGTGCATTCCATACTAGATCATAATTTGGATAAGACAATTGTCATTGTGACGCATGGCACGGTCATTTCATTATTTGCGTCGCGCTTAACGAGAACATCTGACCTGTTGCTTTGGAATGAGCTTGGTCTGCCGTCTTTTATCGTCATTGATATACAATCTGCTACATTGATCGAAAGAGAAAATATTCTCTGAGGAGTCTCCATGGAATACATTGATCTTCGTTCGGATACAGTTACCAAACCCACGCCTGAAATGCGTGAAGCCATGGCAGAGGCTGAAGTGGGCGATGATGTTTATGGCGATGACCCAACGGTAATTCGTTTGGAGCAGCTCGCCGCGGAGAAGACGGGGAAGGAGTCAGCATTGTTCGTCCCTTCGGGCACAATGGGCAACTTGCTCGCCTTGCTCGTTCACTGTCAGCGGGGAGATGAGGTCATCGTTGGGAATCAATCCCATATATATTTGAATGAAGCGGGCGGAATGTCCGCGCTGGGAGGTATCCAGCCATATCCCATTCGGAATCAGCCAGATGGAACACTTGCTTTGGAGGACGTACTTGCCTCCATCCGGACCGAGGATGTGCATCACCCCATCACACGTCTCATCTGCCTTGAGAATACTCAAAACATTTGTGGCGGTGTTCCGTTGACTTCGGGCTATACCCGTCAAGTTGGCGAGCTGGCTCATCGTCACGGACTCTTTCTACACATTGATGGCGCTCGCATTTTCAACTCGGCCGTTGCTCAGAATATACCTGTCAGGGATTTGGTTGAGCCGGCCGATTCGGTCATGTTCTGCTTGAGCAAAGGATTGGCAGCTCCGATTGGATCCATGCTAGTAGGGACCCGTAAATTCGTTGGCCGTGCCCGTCACCTGCGCAAGATGCTTGGCGGCGGGATGAGGCAGGTCGGGGTCCTGGCCGCGGCGGGCATCATTTCGTTAGAGCAAATGGTAAACAGATTGGCAGACGACCATGCCCGTGCTCGCAAGCTGGCCGATGGATTGCGCCAGACCCGCGGAATTGTTGTCGATGACCGCTCACCCTACTCCAACATGGTTTATTTTAATTTATCTGACGATGTATCTATCAACGCACAGCAGATCAGTGAAAAGATGAGAAAATTGGGAATACTGTTGGATGTGGAGAATGCGCGTCGATTTCGTCTCGTCACACATTACCAGATTAACGATGATGCAATTGAAAGAACAATTGCAAGCTTCCACGAGACGTTGAATTAAGCAACATGCGCAGGATTCTCACCTGATCATATTTTTTGTTTTTCCTGAATTTTTTCCCAGTGACTTAGTTCGGGCTCAACCTGATTTCTACCGCGTTCTTTTGCAATGTACAGACGGCGATCTGCCAGATCGATGAGCTGGTAGATCTCATCGGCTTCACTCGGGTACACGGCGATGCCTTGGCTGACAGTCGGAACTGGAATGGCTTTCCCGTCCCGGTTCATCACTTGCAAGGAAGCCATAGTCTCGCCGATGCGCTGTGCCACGTGTAGCGCTTGCGAGCCAGTAGCCCCTGGCAGGGAAATTATAAATTCTTCGCCGCCCCAACGTCCTACGGCATCGGCCTGTTTGATATGTTGTTTGATGGCCGAACATAATGTATTTAGAATTTGGTCACCAACCAAGTGACCATAAGTGTCGTTGTATAGTTTGAAATAGTCAATGTCCAGCATGATCAGGCTCAATGGAGCGTATATGCTGTAGGATTCTTCCGCCTGTTCAGAGAGTTTCTTCAGAAAGTAACCATGATTGTAAACGCCTGTAAGACTATCCAGGCGGGCCTGTTCCTCCACCTGCGCATGTTGGATCGTATTGTTAAGTGCCAGAGTAACATGCTGGGCAAGATTGGAAAGCAGTTCCATATCTGCACGGTCGAAGGCATTTGGCTCATACGAGCCTAATGCTATGATGCCTGTTACATTTTCAGCTTTAAGCGGTACGCCCATCCATGAAAGACTCGTTTTTTCCTTGCCCATCACGAAATGTTCCACGCCATCCAGCTTCACATCTTCACGAAGATCCAACAGGAAAAGCTCCTTTTGATTCTTGATCACCCAGCCGGATAAAGTCCCTTCAATTGGGACGCGTGTTCCGTTGAAATATTCTCCATCATCATAAAACAGGTCCAGCTGAATTTCCTCATCTTTGACAATGCCAATAAAGTAGGTGTCCGCTTCGAGTGCGTCCTGCACTGCAGCAGTCAAAAACGAAATTGTTTGCTCGGTATCCAGCGATAACATGATCTGCCTGCTGACCTTGTTGATGGTTTCAAGCCGGTGGATGTGTTGTTGAGTAGTACCCTTGATGCGCAAAATTGCTTCCATTGTCACCGCTGACACAATGAAAGGCATTAGGTACCCCAAAGTATTTTCCAGATTTACAAAATTATGGGTCTGATCAGGCAGGCTTATCGCCATTATCCCAACCAGAACTATGTAAGCTTGAGCGCGCCCAAAAACGGTAGCAGTGATCACTACGCCAAAAATGATCATGATTTGAAATAGTTCACTCAAATGCGGCGGAAGTATATAGACCAAAACCCCCAGACCAATAATACTTGTGATCGAGTAGAACCAGCGAAAGGATCCACGAAAGATTGTTGACCTTGCAATTAAAAAATCATAGAGCAATGTGATCGCGATCCATGCCGCGCCATAAATTATCGTGATAATGTTTGGGCTAGGCTCACCCAGCGCACCATCCAGAATTATTCCAGCTGTGAAAAATATCGAGGCCAGCGTAAGGGGAAGAATGAACCGTCGAACTGCACGGGGAGCGAAAGACGTGAGGAGCCTTCTGTTTTTCATATACTCGTCTTTTCCACTTCCGTGAATTCTTTATAGGGAATATTCGCCAGAGCTTCAACAATTTCCGAGTCAAACTGGATGCCGGATTGCTCGCGCAAATACTGAACCGCATCCTCCGCCGAAGACTTGTTACGGTAACTACGACTGCTGGTGAGCGCATCGAACACATCTGCGACGGCAAAAATTCGCGCCTGTATCGGAATATCCTTTTCCTTTAATCCCACTGGGTATCCGCTTCCGTCCCAACGTTCATGATGATAGCGAATGACCGGCAGCGTTTCCTGCAGGAATGGGATTCCCTCCACGATGCGCGCACCTATATCAGGATGGATCCTCATGACTTTCCACTCTTCCTCAGTTAATTTGCCGGGCTTGTGCAGGATGGAATCGCTGATACCGATCTTGCCAATATCGTGAAGCAATGCGCCTCTTTCCAATGCCTTGAGCGGGGCACCGCTTAATCCAATTTCCTCTGCCAGCAGGCACGCCAGACGGCTGACGCGGATACTGTGCCCTTCTGTTTCGCGGTCGCGCGCATCCAGTGCAGACATGAGAGCTGTCAGTGTGCGGTCGTATGTCATTTCCAATTCTTCGTAGGCGGCCTCGATCTGCTTTGCCTGTTGACGTGATTCTGAAAGAAGGATCGAGCGCTCAAGTGCAATGGCGGCCTGGTTCGCCAATGTCTGCATATTCGCAAAGTTTTGGCCGCGGCTTTCAGGAATGCTCATCCACAAAGCGCCGTAGGTACGCCCGCGCGTCAGAAGTGGATAACATACCAGCGATCCGTTTTCCACCGAAACGATGATGCTCTGCCCGGTCTGGATCGCCTGATTGACAGTTTCCATGGGATGTTCGCGGCGTGTATGCAGGCCATTAATATCGATTTCCACCTCGGCTTCTACCTGTCCATCCCGCGTCAGCAGGACAATGCCGGTTTCCCGCGAATTGGTCACTTTGTGCGCCCCCTGTGCTATCAACTCCGCGGCGTTGCTCAGCTCCTCGGTTTGGATCACGTTCACGCTCAACTGATAGAGCATGGATGTGATGTTCAGTGTACTGCGCAATTCCTGATACAGCCACGAACTCTCAATGGATGCGGCGGCTTGTGAGGAAAGCAGATCGGCAAGGGATTCGTCATTCTCAGAGAAAAAGACCCCATCCTGTTTGCCAAACGCCAGGATGGTCCCGATGCTCAGACGGTGTAGGCGGATGGGAATTGCAAGCACACTGCGCAGGCCAGCATGATCAATTTCAAGTTTCTTTGTATTCGAATACTTCCGCATGTCGCGGACGCGGAAAGGTTTAATGGCACTCAGCGCGGCTTGCATCAAAGGGTCATTCGAGGCATTCGCTTCCAGGGCTGCCAGTAAGCGCGGTGCATTGCCAGCAAAAGCTGTGCGCGAGAAATTTCCCTGTTGATCGAGTAGTGTTACAAAAACAAAGCGCGCTTCCAGAGTTTTACGTGCAATAAATGCCACCTCCTGCACCGCCGCTTGTGGATCAAGCAAAGTAGTTAGCGAAATACCTGCCTGGATTAATTCAGTCAGGCGTTGTTGATAACCTGAGCGGTCCCAGGCGCGCATTAATTCTGAGGCTACACCTTCTGCGATAGCGGCATCAGTGCTGTTGAACGCGTACGTTTTGTCCGAGGAAATTTCCAACACACCTTTGACATGCCCTTGATGTAGGATTGGTACGCTGATGATCGAACGTGGGCTTGCATGATTATCAATGGAACGGAAATCGGGATCCAGGGCTGCATCGTTTATGATCTGGGTTTTCTTGATCCTCTTCGTTCGGCCCAACAAGCCGCTGTCTGCCTCCTGCCTGTAGCCGGATGGGATATTACTTGTCATTTTCCCTGCCGCCGCCAGCACCACAAACTCCTGCTTTTCGGCTTCATAAATCATCAACGTGACGATTGTGCAGGTGATTGCCCGTTCAAGTGTATTGACGGCCAGTTGCGCGGAAACAGGAGGGTCCAACTCTGCTTCCAATTGCTGGCTCAATTCATTGAGCAAGATCAGTTGAGTTGTGCGATACTTTTCCGTGGTTAGTTGCTGTGCAAGCGAGTTGATCTGTTCATTCAATGCATTGATCGTGGCCTCAGAGTCTGAAGTTAACTCTGAAAGAATGGCATCTGTTTCGCTGGCCTGCGTGCGGGAATCCGTCTCTGATGTATTAGATCGGAACATCAGGTAGGTCGTCAGGAGCGTGGTCAGGCCAGTTAATAGGAATCCGGACGGGCCGTCGCGCGAGACGGTATTTCCTAAAATGGAAAATATTCCGATCACAGAAAGTATCTGAATGCCCAATAAAAGTCCATTGGATCGCCATCCAATTTGGCCCTTCACATGAAAGGCACGAAACGCCAAAATGTAGAAATACAATGAAACCGCAAAAAATGTCAATCCGATGGCTATGTTTCCCCAAGGTGGAAAAAATTGCAGAAATAGGTCCAGGTTGACCGGTGTAAGCAAAACTGCCTGCGCCAGGATGGATAGAGATCCAGCAGTGATTAAACGAGCTTTGATGAGCGATAATGAAGACATAAGATATGAGGATAGCACAAAAAACTTAATTTTCGCGCTATTTTACTGCAAGACCCGTTATTCACCTCTGAGTTACTTTACAACCTTGAAAGTATTTATCTGATATAATTTTTCGTCAAAGAGAAACGATTCAGGGGTCGTAACCCTTATCCCAATTTAGAGAAGAATGCGCTATGACGTCATATATCACTCTTGAACAGATCGATCAGGCAGCAGATGCAGTACGGACGCGAACTTCTTATCGTCCACGAGTAGGACTTATTCTCGGTTCAGGACTGAATGATCTGGCGGATTCTGTCCAAAAGGCGGATATTATCCCTTATGATGATCTTCCCAACTGGCCCATTTCGACAGTTCAAGGGCATGCAGGTCGCCTTGTCATTGGAGAACTGGATGGGCAGGTCGTGCTGGTGATGCAGGGACGCATTCATTTCTATGAAGGCTATGGAATGTCTCAGATCACTCTTCCCGTACGCGTGATGCAGAGATTAGGACTTGAGATTCTGATTGTTACCAACGCTGCAGGAGGTGTGAACGACAACTTTGCACCTGGTGATGTGATGCTGATCACTGATAACTTGAATCTGATGGGAATGACTGGTGCCAACCCGCTGATGGGCCCAAATATTGATGAATTGGGCCCACGCTTCCCAGATATGAGCCAGGCTTACGACCGTGAATTGATGGGCATCGCGCGACAGGTGGCAGCTAGCGAAAATGTTCAGTTGCGCGAAGGTGTCTATTGTGGTTTGAGTGGTCCATCCTTCGAGGGGCCCGCTGATCTGCGCTTCCTGCATATGGTAGGAGCAGATGCTGTCGGCATGTCCACGGTACCTGAGGTGATCGTGGCGCGGCATGGCGGCCTGCGTGTGCTGGGCTTTTCAGGCATCAGTAACAAAGCCAATTTAGACGGCTCCACCATCACCACACATGATGAAGTTATCGAAGCTGGCAAGACAATATCTCCAAAAATTGAGACGATCATACGCGGCGTATTGCGCTCTCTGTAAAGTTAGGTGGCATGGGTTCTGTTTATAGGTCACTCGCTAACTATGAGTCATTAATATACATAGCATTAGCAATTTGGGGATTATTCGTCTTCAGGAATATGTATCAAACCTGGCGGGAATGGCAGGATTCAGTCTTCAACCTTGAACGCGAGTTCGCTTTGAGGCGCCTGGGTCGTGCAACTGCGATTGCATTGCTTATTCTCGGCCTGGTGTTTGCCGAGTTTTTTATTGCCACTTTTGTTGCTCCCTCCCTGCCAGCCGCTGATATTGTGACAACTCCCACCCTGGACCTACTCGCCACCTCGCCAGGGACATTGTCACCTGACGCCGCGACCCAGTCCGTGTTATCTCCCGTGACACAATCTGCACCGAGTGGCATGAGCGGCTGTGTGCCTGATGAAATCATGATTACGGCACCTGAGCCAGGAGAAGTGGTACGCGGAACTGTTGAATTAATTGGCACTGCAAATGTACAAAATTTCGGATTCTATAAGTATGAAATTGCGCCTCTTGGTACACAAAATTGGGCGACCATCTCAGCGGAGCGTGAGCCACATGAAAATGAGAAGCTCGGGGAGTGGAATACATTGTTGCTTACAAATGGCGAGTATTTTCTGCGCCTTGTGATCACAAATAATGTCGGCGTTTCACTTGAGCCTTGTGTGATCGCAGTACGCGTGTTGAATGAATAGTTGGAGGAACTGTGTCTGATTTTGAAATCCGCCCAGGGACTGTAAACGATGTGCCGCGCTTAACGGTGTTGGATCATTCCAGTTTGAGCGATTACGTCTGGCAGTTGGAGTTGCGCCGTGAAGCCGGGCAGGCTTCTGCAAATTTCCGTGAAGTCCGTCTGCCGCGCTCGATTGAAGTGAAGTACCCACGCAGCCCAGCCTCACTGTCTGAGGCGTGGACGCGCCGCGATCTGGTGCTGGTGGCGTTGCAGGATGGCAGCCCGATTGGTTATCTATGTGCCATGGAGCAACCTGCATCTGATCTAGCTTGGGTGACAGATATTGTAGTTGCGCCGCACCAAAGACGTAAAGGTGCAGGCTCTGCTCTCGTAATCGCCACCCAAGCCTGGGCGCTGGAAAGAGGCATTCATCATCTTATGCTGGAGATGCAGTCGAAGAATCAGGCTTGCATCCGCTTGGCTCAGAAGTTTGGATACGATTTCTGCGGGTATAATGACCAGTATTACCCCACTCAGGATGTGGCCTTATTTTTTGGGAGAGTTATAAAATAATATTGGAAGGTCTGCATGTTTAATGGTTGGTTGGACGGTTTGTTGGCGGGACTTCAAACACTCAATAATATTCTAACGGCCGGTATTGCGATCACGGCGCTTTCCCTTTTCCTGTATGCCTTGTCATTCAATCTACGTGATCGTGTTGCGCGCTCGTTTGCAATCATCCTTTTATGTGTGGTGGTCGTTTTTACCACTGAAGCGCTGCAAAACAAAACTGTGCCTGTGTGGGGAATTGAACTGCTTCTACGCCTGCAATGGATCGGTATTATCTTCTTACCTCCAGCCTATTTACATCTTTCTGACGCGCTGCTCGTGACCGCTGGCCGTCCTTCACGCGGGCGGCGGCGAATGGCGGTGCGCTGGGTCTATGTGGTATCCGCAGGCTTTTTGATGCTGCTCTGGGCCGGGTTGCTTGTTGGTGAGCTTGTAACAGATGGCAAACCAGCGCCACATTTGCAGCGTACTGCCTGGACCAATTTTTTTACCGTTTATTACATTGGGATCATGATCTGGGCGGGATATAACTTTTTCCGGGCTTTTGGACGTATGTTGACTCGCTCGGG
Organism: Anaerolineales bacterium; assembly: GCA_045402985.1. Lineage (GTDB taxonomy): Bacteria > Chloroflexota > Anaerolineae > Anaerolineales > Villigracilaceae > Defluviilinea. The sequence continues at coordinate 11,235 of JAXIPJ010000382.1, read as the reverse complement.
CCGACGCAGGATGTTGTACCTCATGGCAGGTGCCACAGCCCCAGCGCTCGGCTCTTACCCGTACCTTTTGTTTGGCTCCGATATTGCAGCGCAAAATCCGCTCTTTTTTTGGAGCACGGCATTTATCATTAATTTGCTGGTTGCAGGACTGGTCATTACAATGGCATACGCAGTCGCATTCTTCGGCGTCTCGTGGCCGGACCGTGTGGTGAAAAGTCGCTTGTTCAAATGGCTATTGCGCGGACCTGTGGCTGCCTCACTGGCGTTGACCATGATGACGCTCGTCCGCCGTGCAGGTGAATTGTTCGGCGGCGAGCCGTATTCAGGGTTTGTCCCATTGGTGATGGTGGCAACGGTTTTATTGTTTGAACATGCTGTGACATTGTTTTCTCCATTGTGGGAAAGAGCCTTGTTCATGGGGCGTGATCGCGGTGAAATTCAGCTCCTTCAAAATATTGAAGAGAGATTATTGACGCGTAGTGACCTGCATCAATTTCTGGATACCGTGCTCGCGGCAGTGCGCGACCATTTGCAATCACCGTGTGCTTTTGTCGCTGCGCTGGATGGAGGCGATTTGTCTCTTAGTGTGGTTGCTGGGAATCGTGCTCTGCTTGAAAAAGAAAATTTGGATGAAGCCTTGCAAATTGTCAATGTTGAGGGTACGAATGGAAGGCGCGAATTTGTTTGGGGAGATTTTTGGATACTGCCTCTGCATCAACGCAGAACAAATGGTGACCGCGACGAAATGCCTATGTTGTTGGGGCTGCTAGGAATTGCGCGCAGAGCCGATCATCTGCTGGACAAGGACCAGCGCGATGCCGTCTGGCTTTTGGCAGATCGCGCTGCTCTCGCGCTGGAAGATCGCCAGTTGCAACAGCGGGTTTTTCGTTCTCTCGAAGACCTCCAGCCACAGATCGACATGCTTCAGCGTATGCGCGCAGTAGGCAGGTATGATTCGCGCGCCAGCATCTTGAGCGAACCCGTCTCAGACGGATCGGATCTGGCAGAGTGGGTAAAAGATGCGCTGACTCACTACTGGGGTGGCCCCAAGTTGACGAAAAGTCCGTTGATGAAATTGCGGATCGTTCAGATGCTCGCCGAGGAAAACGAAGGCAATGCACCCAACGCATTGCGCGCCCTCTTACGGAAAGCCGTGGACCAGATCAAGCCCGAGGGCGATCGGCGATTTACCAGCGAGTGGATCCTTTACAATATTCTGGAGATGAAGTTTATGGAGGGGCGAAAAGTGCGCGAAGTGGCGGGCAGGCTGGCAATGTCTGAAGCTGATCTGTACCGCAAACAACGCGTAGCAGTCGAAGCCGTGGCGCGCGCCATCCTAGACATGGAGCAGAACGAGGAAATTCGCTAAGGAGGAAATTATGAGTGTTAGTAATGATGCGGAACATAGGTACGAAAATGCAATGCCACCCATCGATGAGGGTTGGTGGCAATCTGTGCTGGCGGAGGAACGGCGACAATACAACGCGCCAGCCAGGCCAAAACTTGTTCCGCAACACAAAGCCGGAATCCAGTTGGACGCAAATGCCGCGCGCGAGGCTGAGGATGCAGCTAAAGATCCCCTTGCAAGCCATACAAGACATTCAAGCCAGCAAAGACTCATAACGCCTGCGAGTTCTGAAAGACGCGCTGAAGTATTTCAGAGTCTTCAACTGGGCGCACGATTAAAAGGCACGGTTTCCAGCGTCACAGATTTCGGTGCCTTTGTTGATCTCGGCGGCCTGGAAGGGTTGATCCATATCTCAGAACTTTCATGGGGACGTGTCTCTCATCCAAATCAAATCGTCCGGCTTGGTGAGGAGCTCGATGTTCAAGTGTTGGAAATCTCCAGGGAGCGCAATCGGGTTGCCCTGAGTCTGAAGCGCACGCTTCCGAATCCATGGGAGCAAGCTGAAGCGGAATTTGGCATTGATACGATCCAACCTGCAGTCGTTTCCAGCGTATTATCTTATGGCGCGTTTGCCCGCCTTAAACCAGGAATTGAAGGGCTAATTCATGTTTCCAAAATGCAGCTTGGCGCAGGACAAACCCCACGCGATCTTCTTACCGAGGGTCAGCAGGTTCAGGTGCGCGTGTTGTATATAGATCCCGTTCATCAACGCATGGGATTAAGATTGCAGACGAATTATTAATGCCTAAACCGTCTAAACCACAAAACACATACGAGTCAGAAATGCGGGATGATTGGCTCGACCGTCTTGCGCGTTTCAATGAACATTTCGGCCGCTTCGTCCGCGACGCGCTGGGCGTCATCTTAATCGCCGCTGCGCTCATGTCTTTCCTTGCCCTGGGCGGTTATACCCGCGGCGCGTTGCTAACGCCCTGGTCCGATGTCTTATCTTTGCAATTTGGCTGGGGCGCCTATCTTGTGGTGCTTGCGATTGGATATGTTGGATTTGCTCTGCTTCGACGCGACAGCCTCGCAATCGGATGGGGACGACTCTTCGCACTCGAACTCGCATCCTTCCTGACCTTGGGTCTGCTCGCCGCTTCGGGAGGAAATTCCCTCCTGCGCGCGGAAGCCGGAGCAGATGGCGGTCGCATTGGTTGGGGCATTGTTACCTTGTTTTGGCGATTAGACAAGTTAGCGGGAACTCTTGTGTTATTTGTACTGTGGCTTCTTTCTTTGATGACTGGGCTGGGTCTATGGGCAGTGCTCGAACGCTGGCTGTTAAAACTGGCAAATGAGAATCCGCCTGTTGAAACGGCCACCCAGATTGAGGTCCAGAAAGAAGTGCCGGTGGAAAAAAAGCCGCATGAGCCGCGCAAGAAATCCACACCATTGCCGCCCGAATTCCGTAAATCCCTGCGTCTCTCAGATCATGAGGATAAAAAGCCATCTGCGCCGCGTGACCGCGATGCTAGATTACCATCCCTGAGTATTTTGCTCGCAGACCAGAACACGCGCCCCGATGAACGGACGATCAACCAAACTGCGGGTATGATCGAAAAAACGCTGGCTGAATTTGGTATTGTTTCGACGGTGATCGGTTTTCGTGTAGGCCCCACGGTGACGCAGTTCGCTGTTCAGCCAGGTTTTATGAAGCGGGCAGGCACAACCGAGGAGGAGGCACAACAGATCAAAGTGCGCGTGGCGCAGATCGCGTCCTTGCAAAAGGATCTGGCGCTGGCGCTCTCGGCAGAACGTTTGCGTATCGAAGCGCCTGTGCCCGGCAAACCTTATGTTGGAATTGAAGTGCCCAATACCTATAGTTCTGTGGTGCGTATGCGTTCCATTCTGGAGACGGACGCATTTCATAAAATTGGCAAGCCCCTGGCGATGGCGTTAGGGCGTGATATTTCGGGACAACCTGTAGTTGCAGACCTTGCGCGTATGCCTCACCTGTTGATCGCGGGCGCGACAGGTTCCGGTAAATCGGTTTGTATCACAGCTCTGGCTGCATGTCTTGCGATGAACAATTCGCCCGAAGATCTGCGCATGGTAATGATTGACTCCAAAATGGTTGAGTTGCTGCGTTTCAATGGACTGCCTCATCTTTATGGAAAAGTTGAAACCAATATTGAACGCATCCTCGGTGTGTTGCGCTGGGTGGTGGTTGAGATGGAGCATCGGTATAGACTCCTGGAAGGCGCGCACGCGCGTGATCTTGAAACATATAATCGTGGTCTTTCGCGCAAAAAAGTGGGGAATCCGCTTCCGCGCATTGTTGTCTTGATAGACGAACTGGCAGATCTTATGATGTCTGCCCCCGATCAAACCGAGCATAACCTTGTTCGGCTGGCGCAGATGGCGCGTGCAACCGGCATCCATCTGATCGTTGCCACGCAGCGTCCATCCACGGATGTGGTGACGGGTCTGATCAAGGCGAACTTCCCATCCCGTTTGGCATTTGGCGTTGCATCTGGTGTGGATAGCCGCGTGATCCTCGATACCAGCGGAGCCGAGAATTTGTTGGGGCGCGGCGATATGCTCTTTCTTAACCCGGAAGTTGGCAACCCGGTCCGCGCGCAAGGTGTGATGATTACGGATATGGAAATTGAACGGCTTGTCTCACATTGGCAAAAAGCGGTGGATGTTTCCACGGATGCGCCGCCGTGGGAGAAGTTATTGACCGAACCCGATGAAAATGAAGATGAAGGGTTGATCGAACAGGCAATTGCGATCGTGCGCCAGAGTCAACGCGCCTCTGCATCGTTATTGCAAAGACGATTGAGGATCGGGTATCCGCGCGCGGCGCGTTTGCTCGACCAACTGGAAGAGATGGGGGTTGTGGGCCCATCTCTGGGCGGAGGAAAAGAACGTAATGTTTCAATGGGCCCACTAGACGAGGATGACCTCAACGGGGAGAAATAATAAGGCAATGGCAGTGGGCAAATCCAATTGGAAAGTCGTTTTGCTGTTATGATTGCCTAGTTGTAAGGATATAAGCATTGATGGAAAAGACAGCCAGCAATAAATCTTCGAAAAGAACACTTACCGATTATCTGCGTTTGTGGTTCAAATGGGTGCTGGATCCGCTAGCAGGATTCCTCAATAACCTTGGTCTCACTCCCAACATGATGACCATTTTGGGACTGATTGGTAACAGCGTCGGTGCCTATTACCTGGGGCGCGGAGAAATGCTTACGGGCGCTATTTTCGTGTTGATTATGACGCCTATTGATGCGCTGGATGGAACCATGGCGCGCCTGCGCGGTGAAGCGGGTGATTTCGGCGCCTTTGTGGATTCGGTCAGCGACCGATATTCTGAACTGATCATCTACGGCGGACTTCTGTATCATTTCCTGACTTTGGGTGAGCCTGTGGGAGGTTTGCTTGTCTTTGGCGCGGCGGCTGGATCGGTGCTGGTCTCTTACGTAAAGGCGCGCGCAGAAGGCCTGGGATATGAAGCAAAGGTTGGTTTGCTTACTCGTGCAGAGCGCTATATTGTCCTCGCGCCAGCATTGGTATTCAATCAACTATATATTGGTCTGGCGATCATCGCAGTGTTTGCAAATATTACTGCCCTGCAGCGCATCTGGCATGTTCGCCATCATGCCCACGCTAAGATGAAAAAATAACTTTGGAGAAATAAAATGCCCGAAGGATTCCCTCTCGGCCCATTATTTATTCGATTCTATGGCATCATTCTCATGCTGGGCGCGGTCGCGGGTGCTTGGCTTGCGACACGCGAAGCGAAACGTCGCAGCCATGAACCAGAGATTGTTTGGGATTTGCTGACCTATTTGCTGATCGGTGGGATCATAGGCGCGCGGCTTTGGCACATTCTCACGCCGCCGCCATCGTCTGGTATAACAGCCAGTTGGTATCTAACACATCCGCTGGATGCGTTGGCGATCTGGAAGGGTGGCCTTGGAATTCCTGGTGCGGTCATTGGCGGGGTAATTGTTTTGTTCTTTTATACCCGCAATCACAAATTGAACTTTGCTGAATGGACGGATATTGCTGCGCCGGGTCTTGCGCTGGGGCAGGCCATCGGACGTTGGGGAAATTTTTTCAATCAGGAACTCTACGGCGCGCCTACAGATCTGCCCTGGAAAATCTTTATCGATCCTTCCCATCGCTTGTCGGGATATGTCGACGTCGAATATTATCATCCGTTGTTCCTCTACGAATCAATTTGGAATCTGGGAAATGTGTTTCTGCTCTTGTGGCTTTCGCGTCGATATGCTGATCGACTTAAGAATGGCGATATCTTCCTCCTTTACCTTGTGATCTATCCGATCGGCCGCTTCCTTCTGGACTTTTTGCGGCTCGACGCTTCGATGGTCGCTGGCATCAACATCAACCAGACGATCATGACAGTCGTGGCAGTCTGTGCGGGTGCCGCATTGTTTTTGCGGCATCGCAGAGATGCTGCGCCACTACGTAATTCAGCCTGACATAACCAGGAGGGACTGTTGTCTGATTGACCCCTTAATCGTCTATGCTATGCTGAATAAATAATTTAGGAAACCCAATGATCGAAACAAATGACTTAAGTAAACAGTTTAATAATGATTTCTGGGCCGTGGATGGTGTCACATTATCCGTCGAGCCGGGGCAAATCCTCGCTTTGCTGGGCCAGAATGGAGCAGGGAAAACGACCACGGTACGTATGCTCACGGCACTATTAAATCCAACGCGTGGCTGGGCGCGCGTCGGCGGCTATGACACTACCAAACATCCGCACACGATACGGGCAAATGTAGGTGTGCTCACTGAACAACACGGACTGTACATGCGTATGACCGGCGAAGAGTATCTGGATTTCTTTGGCGAGGTTTATGGTCTAGATCCCAAATTGAGAAAATCGAGAAGCGATTATCTGTTGGATTATTTCGGCCTGACAGAAGTGGCCCGCAGACGCTCGGGTGAGTACTCAAAAGGGATGAAGCAGAAACTGGCCCTGGCGCGTGCGCTGATGCATGACCCGGCTGTGTTGCTGTTGGATGAGCCTACCTCCGCCATGGACCCTGAGTCCGCGCAATTGGTGCGAAATGAGATCTCACGTTTGCGCTCGTCACAGCGGACGATTGTCATCTGCACGCATAATCTTGCAGAGGCCGAAGCATTGGCCGATAGGATCGCAATCATTTATAGGGGAAAAATATTGTTAAACGGAACACTGGATGAATTGAAGAGGAATGTTTTGGGTCCAGTTGAATATGAAGCGAAATTTGCAGCGGACTTTGATGCGGGTGATCTGGATCTACCTCCAGGGGCGAATCTGATCTCTCGAAACGCGACCAGTCTAAAGTTCCAGGTTGAAGCGCCGTTGGTCGTCAATCCGAAGCTGGTGCACGAGTTAACATCCCGCAATGCTCCGCTGGTTTCATTCCAGGAAGTGCCAAGAAAATTGGAACATGTTTATCTGAAGACAATGGCAGATGCGCAAGGGGTGGCTTATGCGGCGTAACTTCGATGTTATCTGGATGGTGGCGCGGCGTGAATTTATTGACCAGTTCCGCGACTGGCGCATTATTGTGCCGATGTTGCTGCTGGTGACGTTGTTCCCGTTTATTGCGGATGATACGACGCGGCAGGCGGTGAGCTTTATGAATCGCTTTGGCGGCGATCTGCTGTTGGATAACCTTGTGCCGTTTGTAGTGCTGGTGATCGGCTTCTTCCCGTTGTCTTTTACGTTGGTTGTCGCGCTTGAGTCGTTCGTGGGTGAAAAGGAGCGGGGCACGATCGAGCCGCTGTTGAGTTCGCCTCTGGAAGACAGACATTTGTATTTGGGCAAATTGCTGGTGGGCATAGTAACGCCGCTTGTATTCAGTTACGCCTCCATCGCGATCTATTTGATCCTGGTCTCGCGGCGCGCGGTGCAATTTCCCAGCGGGTATATGCTGGCTTTGATCTTGCTTCTTACCTTTGCGCATGCGGTGCTGATGGTGAGCTCTGCAATAGTGATCTCGGTGCAGGCAACAACGATTCGCGCTGCGAATTTGCTGGCTTCTTTCGTGGTGGTGCCGGTGGCATTTCTGTTGCAAGGTGAGACGGTATTAATATTTTGGGGGAACGAAGATGTGTTATGGTTTGCAATAGTAGGTGTTACCCTGCTGGCGGGTTTGTTGGTGCGTTTGGGTCTTTCGCACTTCCGCCGCGAATACCTGCTCGGGCGCGAAATCGACACGATCAATATTAAGTGGGTGTGGCGCACGTTTCGCGAGCGCTTCACAGGAAAGGCAAAGTCAATTTCAGAATGGTATCGCCAGGAACTTCCGGTCACATTGCGCCAATTACGACAACCACTCATGGTCGTGATCGGTCTAGCGTTGGTTGCGGGCATCGTTAGCTATATGTGGGTGGTGGCAAATGTACCTGCATATCTAGATCTCACTACTGAGCGTAAGAACGAGATCAGGATGCTGGTTGCAGATAACTTGGGCAACCTCGACACACTTGGTGAGCGGCTTCCGGCGCCTGTTCTGTTCCTTCACAATGCCCGTACGACAGTGGTGTTCCTGCTGCTGGGATTGGTGTCATTTGGTACTCTCGGGTTGGCCTTATTCATCGGAAATATCGCCTTGGTTGGAGCCGTACTCGGAGCGGCACATTTGGTTGACTATTCGCCATTGCTCGCATTTACCGCCGGGATTTTACCTCATGGAATTTTTGAATTAACTGCCGTTTTCCTGGCAACTGCTGCCATGCTAAAGACTGGTGCTCAGCTCGTAACTCCGCAGGCCGATAAGAGCCTGGGGGAGATGGTGCTGGTCTCCCTCGCCGATTGGTTCAGGATCTTCGTGGGTCTTGTCCTGCCCTTGCTTGCCATTGCCGCGCTGATCGAAATCTACGTTACGCCCTTGTTGATCAAACTGGCATTTCCGTTTCTATAAAAGAGGATATGGTGCCGAAAGTCATTATTCTTGGTTCATCCAACGCAGTACCTTCCAGGGACCATGAGAATACCCATCTGGTTATTGTTGGCGAGGAACGAACCATTCTTGTAGATTGTGTTAGCAATCCGATCGTTCGTCTGGAGCAGGCAGGCGTGGATTTCAACGACCTCACCGATATTGTCATCACACACTTCCATCCTGATCATGTGTCCGGGGTTCCGCTTCTGCTTATGGATATGTGGCTGATGGGACGTATCAAACCGATCAACATCTATGGCTTGCATTACACCATGGATCGCCTTGAAGACCTGATGGGTTTTTATGGGTGGGCTGACTGGCCCAATTTCTTCCCGGTTGGCTTTTTTCGGCTGCCGGAATCGGAAATGGCATACGTGATCGATTGTGCAGAGTTCAAGATATTTTCATCCCCCGTCCATCATATGATTCCCACTATCGGCTTGCGCGTGGAATGCAAGAATCCGGGCAAAGTGTTGGCCTATTCCTGTGATACCGAGCCTTGTGTACAAACGGTTCGGCTCGCTGAAGGAGCAGATATTCTCATCCATGAAGCCGCGGGTGCAACCTTTGGGCATTCCTCTGCAGAGCAAGCCGGTGAGATCGCCACAAAATCCGAAGTGGGCAAGTTGTACCTGATCCATTATCCAACAGGGAGATTTGCAAAAGGCGACATTGCTGCCGAAGCAAGCAAGACCTACAAAGGCGAAATCATCGTTGCAACAGATTTCATGACGATAGATATTTAACGTCTGAGAGCAGTGACGAACGATAGGCAAGCTGAATGGGCTGTTAATTTAAACGCAAAGACGCCGGTCGCTAAATATGCTTTGCGGCTTGGCGTCTTTGTGTTGGATATTTTGATAGGACGCGCGACAAACCTACCAGCCGTTGATATACGGTTCCCATTCATTATATTCGCTGATGTGCCTCCCATAAATATACATGGCACTCGCTGGTGGTTCCTTGGGAACATGTAGCAGCCGCATGTGCACCTCATGCACCTTGCGCCCACCCTTGCGGTGGTTGCAGTGAGGGCAAGCCGCCACCACGTTCGTCCAAATGTGCTCGCCGCCAAGATGACGTGGCATAACGTGGTCAACAGTTAACCCTCCCTCACGCTTTCCGCAATACTGACAGGTATAATTGTCGCGACGAAATACCTCGCGGCGGGTCAACTTGACATGCGGGCGCGGACGATGCACCTGAACCTCCAGCCGAATGACCGAAGGGCGCGGCAGCAACTGTTTCACCGTCCGAATGTGTCCACGTCCATTCACCACCATATCAGCCTTGCCTGAAAGCAGCAAACCGACTGCCCTGCGCGTGGTACAAACATTGATCGGCTCAAAATTGGCGTTCAGCACTAGAACTGGCTCGTGCACGCGGCCTCCATAACAGGCACGATTATACTGCTGATTTTTTGAAATCGTAAAATGCCCCCTTGATAATGACATGATTTTGTCATTAGGAGAAGTGATGAAAGTATTGATCGCTGGCGGCTCAGGTTTCCTTGGAACCGCCCTCATAAACTCGCTGAGACACGACAATCACAAGGTCATTGCACTCACACGCCGCCCACCGCAAAATTCCGATCAAACGCAATGGGACGGAAAAACAATGGACGGGTGGGGATACCTCGTTAATGAAGTGGATGCGGTCGTTCACTTAACAGGATTCGGATTGGAACACTGGCCCTGGACTCCAACCCAAAAGCAGAAATTTATCGACTCTCGCGTCATTCCCGGGCTGGCGCTGGTCTCCGCTATACAAAACGCTTCGCGCCTCCCGAAAGTTTTCCTGCAATCCTCCGGCATCAATCGTTATGGCCTGCGCGGAGAAGGCATAGCGGATGAATCCACGCCTCCCGGCGAGGGCTTCCTCGCGCAAATTACCGTCCCATGGGAGTCCGTCACTGAACCGATCGAAGCGCTGGGTGTGCGCCGCGTCGTCACTCGTAACGCAGTGGTGCTTGCAAAACGTGGCGGACTTTTCCCGCTCATGGCCTTGCCAACGCGCCTATTCTTTGGTGGCAGATTTGGGAGCGGAAAACAAGCTGTGCCGTGGATCCATCTGACCGATCAGATTAGCGCGGTCCGCTTTCTGCTTGAAAACGAAAAAGCGCGCGGTGCGTATAATCTCATTTCACCAGCTCCGACTTCGAATGCAGATTTCATGCGCGCCATTGCCAAAGTTTTGCATCGCCCGTATTGGTTCCACGTCCCTGCTTTCCTGTTGAAAATGGTCCTGGGCGAAATGAGTGATCTCTTAACCGAAGGAAGATATTCTCAACCCAAACGTTTGATAGAATTGGGTTTCCAATTTCGCTTTGGAAGATTGGAAACTGCGATGGAAGACTTATTGGCTCGATAAAATACCTCGTCTGTCTGGCAGCTAGCCAGACACAATTAACCCTGTGCGGATCATAAGTCCGCCTACCTTAGGAGATTCCATGAAACGTATATTGATTCTGATCGGCCTGCTACTATCCGCTTGCGTTCCTCTTGCTGCGCCGCCGGATGTTTCCTCCGGCCCAACAGCTTACATTGACCCGTCCTATCCGACGGTTGAATCGGCTCCAGTTACTAACAGTCAGCTCACCAGCGGAATCGAAGTCCGCGCAAATCGCGCCTGGCGCGACGGCAAACAGATCAACGCGGATGTGTGCTTCACGTTACCCGATGCTTCAGATTGGTCCGTTTGGGGCGCAACACTGCAATACGCAGACGCGACGGTCTTTGACTTCGGGTCAACAATGCTGAGTTTGCAGGAGCCCGTTGAAGGTCAGGCTGGGCAGCGCTGCGATACCCTCTCATTCTTCAACGTCCCTCCCGATGCAGATCTATCCGCTGTGACGATCACTGTGGATTCCATCGCCGCACCGCCGCGGGCTGAAGAATATTGTTCCATCTA
>JAXIPJ010000014.1:0-65993 GCA_045402985.1 Anaerolineales bacterium | reverse complement strand
GTATCTGTTTGTTAGCCCACCCCCACGCGCTACCGCTTCCGAGGCGGGCGCGAGTCTAGCTGCAATCTCGGTGTGGCTTTGATGCGAACCTCCGAAGCGTCTGGCCGGTGCGGGAAGATTTTTTCTTCGAGCCAGGCGATAATCCGCGCCACGGCTACTACGGGGACCATCAGGATTCGGGCGAACACCAACAATGCCCGCGGCCACTCCGGCGGAATCTGGACAACCGGAAGCGATTCGGTCTCCCCGTGGTCGCTGAGGATTTGAGCTGCGGCCTCCAATGCGGCGGAGACAGCACCCTCCATGCATGCCAGATCGATGGCGTTTTTTACAAAGTCTCCTGCCAGGTAGAGGTTTTTGATCTTTGTTTTTGGCCGGGGCCGGTTTGACCAGGCTCCGATGGTGTTGATGAACAGCGGCAAGTCAGTGTTGGGATTCAATTCCCAATTTTCAACATCGGCTGGTGTAATGGGAAGGTACTCACCGATCTCTTTCAACAGCAGGTCTTTCGCACCTTCCTTGCTCACCTCATTCAATGGACTGTAATTACTCGATATGAAGGAAAGCTGGTGTTTGCCATCCAGTCCCTTCCAAAAGCGCCCGACATCGATGAACGAAAGCGCGTAATAGCTTCCGTGGAGGAACACGTGTTCCCGAGGCAGATCTGGTAGCTCTCGCCGTAGATGAAGGTGTAAGGCGGCCATAGGTTGAGCTTCGAGAAAATGCATGTTGCCGAGTTCGAGGTCTGCTTCGTAAAGGCGGTCATGAAGCCAGGTCCGAGTGACTTCAAAGGGGGTGCAAAGGGCATATATATCGGCAGACAGCTCGGTTCCGTCGCGCAGAGCGACGGCGGAGACGACGCCTTCGTGCATCACCACATCACATACTTCGGAGTCATACCGAACCTCAACTCCCAGTGCTTCGAGCTCACGCACCTGCGGATCGATGAAAACCGTTTGTAGATCTCCCGGTAGGATTGACAGGAATGGACTGGCCTGCCGCACCCAGTAGCTGGCGATTCGTTTGGCGGTCATTGCGCTGAGGTCATAAACCGGAATAGCAGATGCTTTGAGAACATTCTCCTGTCCCATCTCTGCCACCGATTCGCTCGTGTACCACTTCCCGCGTATCAGTCCAATCTGGCTCACGCGGTCGAGAAATTTCTTCTCGGAGAGCGGCCGGCTGATCATATCCAGCACGGAGTACATGTATAGGATGTTGTGGTACCACGGCAGGAGACCGTTAAAGACGAAGTGCCACATCGCAGAAAGCCCCGATGGCCCGCGCACGGTGATTCTGCGCGGATACCCGCCAGGCAGGAGGAAATGGTATCGATCGAAATCGATGAGCTGCACGCCAATGCGCTCAACGATGGCTCGGATATTGGGATACCACTGGGGGAAGACGTGATAACCATGTTCCACCAGGCGTCCGTTCTTGAAATCGGAGCCGGCCTTGCCTCCCAGACGCTTGGAACGCTCGAGAAGAATCACTCGCCAGCCGCGAAGAGCCAGCTCACGGGCAACGACTATGCCGGCGAGACCTCCACCGACGATGATGGCAGAAGGAATAGTCATTTTGGTTGCCCATTCACACGCGTCTCCCAGAATGACATTCGATAGGAATGCCCGCCACAAGTGGGAGCTATGCCGGGGATTTTCGTTGATACTGGCTTCAGATCAGCTTCAAGACTCATATTTCCTCTCAATGATCCCGCCTAACGCTGTGTTAGGCGAATTAATAATTTGAATGCCTGTGCCCTTAATGTTCAGTAGGAATTGCGAAAACGAAATTCCTTTTAACTTTGAATCGACCCATGAAGGCGGATCGATTTTTCCTATGGTGATCCATCAACCAGCGAAATGGGGACTTCAAAGGATTTTAGGTTTTCGCCGCTGGTAATTCCTGACCATTGGAGGGTTGTCACCGGAGTGGCATCGGAGCCATTCACGGTAAATAACTCGATAGTAGTTGAGCCAATGTTGCCGCGCCCAATTGTAATGACCAAGGTTAGGGCTCCAAGCTCCGTTGGAAATAAATTGGCTGTCATTTCAACAGACTGCCCTGCACTGGCTTGCCGAAGTGACTGGGTAAGCACCAGCCGGTTGAGATTTAGATCCGCACTGATTTCAGCCGCCTCGGGGCTGGCGGATTCGATTTGTATGTTCTTAAATTGAATTCCGTTCAATACAATCGTCGTCCAATCGGAGGTCGTAGTGATCTTCAATCGAATAAGCACGATTTCCTTGCACGCGCTCGGGTCAGATGGCTCAGGAATGGCAATGGAAATCGCGGAAGACAGGGGAATTTCGCCTCGCAGCATCTTTGTCGCCTCGCCTGCCAGGCGGAGGTACCAGTCGCTTGGCAAACACTCTCCATCCGTGTCCATCGTAACAACCTGCATTCCCACAGGAACATCAGTGTTGGTGGCCGCAATTTTGTACATAGCGGTTGCCTCGTCCACTTCGTCAAACATGGCATTATAAATCATGGTCGAACCGGCGGAAACGGCGTTGTAAATCTGCTGCCAGTACAGCCGCCCGCCGCGTCGAGGATACTCATTGAATGGCCTGCTGGGGTCCGGATTATGATATGCCGTACCCGGATAAACAACTGGCATGAACTCTGCACCACACTCTTTTGCTCGGGCAATATCCGAAATGATTGTGTTTTTGTAATAGTTATCCACTTCTGCATCCGAAACCGCGACACCGACCGTCCAGGGACTAATGATGTCCAGCGAGCAGTAATAGTCGTTCCAGGCAGGGTCGGTGCGGGCATTCGGTTGGAGGGTGCGCCACCAAATCGGCACGCCGCCCATGACGGTAGCGCGATATTTTGGATCAGGGTTGTTCTGGAAAAAGTCAAGCAGCTGTTTGGCCTCCGCGGCTGTCCCGGGACGGTCATCGAAACCTAATCCCCAGATTGCCACCACAGGTAAACCAATGTGATGCAGATAGGCGGGGCTTTCCGTCACGTTCAGCATATCCACAAGGTACTTCCAATCTTTCTCGAGTAATTGAACTACATCACCGTTCCTCTCGTCAGCGCCAGTAATATCATACATAACAGCCCAAACCCGCCCATACCATTCAGAGGCGGTACGAACTTTGTCCGTCAACTTATTTTGGAATTCCAACGTTTCGGGATAAATCAATTGACTGCCAAAGCGTTGAATAAATACGCCGTCAATCCCGTACTCGCTCATCCACTGGAAGTGACGCAAGACCGTCTTATAGTTGGCACTCGTGTATAAAAATGCGGGGCTTCCATCGGCGTATTTCAAATCCGTGGTACATTTTTCAGAATCCGTCAACTCGCTTGTATCGGGCCACATATCCACCCTGAAACTTTCGGAGTTGAGGGATGGATAGCCATCCTTGATCCAGTGATAGTAACCATTGTAGATATTTGAACCGTCTCCTGGGCAGGCGAACCATCCCTGATAGCCCATCAGCAGCTTGCTGGTCATAGTGGATGGGTCAACGGTTGAATGTGGAAGGATGACCGGGGTTTCGGTCTGGGGAACAGAGGTTGGAGGAAATAGTGGGGTAGTGGATGAGATAGGTGAATTTTTTGTTACTGAGGGAGAAGCAATTTCTGGAGCTGCACAACCGAGCACCAGAATTAAAGAAAGAATGGAGACAATCAGTTTTTGGAGGTGGTTCATGTATCTGCCAAGATATTTGAGGCAAATTGTGAAATGTCGATCAAATTGGGTCTAATACGGTCTGGCTTGTCTGGGTCGCCTGAGTAAAAGGCACATCAGCTAGGGATAAATTTGCCGACAAAACAAACCTTGCAATTAGTTCAATGGACTATTGCTGTTGTCTATTTGATGAAAGCCAGATTGGGTTTCGCTTGAGCAGTTGCGGTTGTCATCATGAAAAACAATTATAATCGCTTAGAAAACCGTATCATCTTTGAATAATTGGGGTTAGACAAAATACAAGTTGACCTGGGGTGACCCCTCGGGAGAATGAAAGCTTAGGCGGATTCATGACTGATGTAGTAGACCTTCAACATTTGACACTAGTTGATCTTGCCAAAGGATGTGCGCAGGAAACAGAACTCTTTTTCCAGCATCTGGCTCAAGATTCCAAATATTGCTTTGAGTTGTTCCGGCGCGCCATCCGGGAAACTGATCAGTTTGCCTGGGATATGATCTACGCACAATATAGGTCACTGGTGACAGGCTGGGTGAAGAATAGTCAGGCCTTTGAAGCCAGCGGTGAACAGGTGGAATATTTTGTCAATGGCGCATTCGGAAAGATCGCAGTCATTCTAACCGCGGAAAAGTTTGGCCGCTTTGCAGAGATCGGGTCGCTGCTGCGTTATCTGAAGATGTGTGTTCATAGTGTGATTGTGGATCATAATCGCCTCGCCAACCAGGTGAGGCTCTACCCGTTGGAGGATGCGTTGAACGAAGCGTCAACTGACCCCACGCTTGAAAGCCAGACCATGGAACGTGCGTATCGTCAGACGTTTTGGGATTTGGTCAGCGGGCGGCTGCATGACGAAAAGGAGCGCCTGGTGATGCAGGGTCTCTTTATTCTGGCGCTTAAGCCGCGCGAACTCTATGAACGCACCCGGCATACGTTCAGTGATGTGGACGAGATCTATCGCGTTAAGCAAAACATTCTGGCCCGCCTGGGCCGCGATCCCGAGTTTGGAAAACTCTTTAGTCAGGATGATTAAAAAACGCAGGATCCTGCGTTTATTGTATTGAAGCAACGAAAGGTAGTGATGAACTGTATATCTCCCCCGGAACTGAGCGATCGACAACTGCTTGAATTTTTGGATGGTGAAGCAGAGCCGGAAACTACGCATCATTTGGGGATCTGCCAGTACTGCCATAACAAGGCAGATACTTTGGCGCGGCTGCAGAGTGGCCTGACTACCCGCCTTTACCGGATCACCTGTCCCTCGCCGTTTGAGTTGGGAGAATATCACCTGCGAATCCTGCCATCGCCACAAATGTTGGTCATGGCTCAACATGTGCGCGAATGCCCTCATTGTGAAAGTGAGGTTGCGCAACTCGAGAACTTTCTTAAAGACTTAACACCGGATGTAAAACCGGGTCTTCCAACGATTATCGGGGTGTTGGTTGCCAGATTAATAAGTGGAAATGGAGAGGGGGCCGCGTTAACGCCAGCGTTGCGCGGTGAGCAAAAAGGACCCATTATCCTGGAAGCTGATGGTGTCGTCATTACATTGGATGTGGAACCGGGTTCCGATAAGCAGGTATCCATTTTGGGCCAGGTGGCCGCTGATGAGCAGGATCAATGGACCAATGCCTTGGTTGAACTCCACCAGACAAATATACCTCCGATAACTACTTCCTTGGATGATCTGGGAGCCTTTCGTTTTGAGGCAGTTCGCCCGGGTGCAACCCAGATCATGATCACCTCGACTGAAGGTGTTGTAATACAAAGTTCGGATATCGATATAACTGTCTAAAACATTATGAACAACTTCATTGAAACAGGTGGACATTTAGAAAGTTGGCTGGCGGAAAACATTCCGCCTGATTTGCTTTTAACGCCTTTGTCTGATGAAATTGCCGGTGAGGTCATTGATCGCCTGAAGCAGCAAGCAGACCGAAACTGGTTTATTGATCCGAATCGTTCGTTGTTATTTGCCGACCGCATTATTGCCATTGGCCGAGCCAGAGATGACAAATCCCAAGTGGCTTTAGGTTTGATGGCGCGCGGAGATGCATTGAAGCTGTTGGGAAAGTTACAAGAAGCTTGGGAAATGCTGGAACAAGCTGGGAATATGTTTCAAGAGGCCGGCAATGAAGTTGGCTGGGCGCGTACACGCATCGGCCGCCTGTATATAAGCTCTAAACTTAACTGTGTCCCCGCGGCTCTCTCAGACGCCGAACATGCCCGCGCTATCTTCATCAGTTATGGCGAGCGTGACAAACTCCTTCGATTAGATTGGCAAACTGCGCTCGTCTACAACCATCTCGGCGATCAACAGCGGGCGCTTCAATTGTATAACTCTGCTCTGGCGACCGTTGACCAACTTGGCGAGGCAGGTCAGCCGTATCGGGGTCCTTTATATGAGAATATTGGGCTGACCTTCAACGCGTTGGGAGATTTCTCTCAAGCCCTCGCCTATTATGAGCGGGCGCGCGAACTGGCGCTTGCTCATAATGAGACTCTGATTATCGCTGGCGCCGAAGCCAGTATTGCTGAAGTTGCCAAAGCACAGGGCCATTACCGGCAATCCCTTGCTTTACTGTATGGGGCTTTGGAAAGACTGACAACCGAGTCTCCTTTCGAAGTAGCAATGACGAAGCACCACATGGTGGAATGTTATCTGTCACTCAATCGCCATATGGAGGCGCGTGACCTTGCACAGGAGGTAATCCGGGAATGTCGCAAGTTCGACGCAGCTTACGATCTGGCTCGCACGCTCTTGAACCTTGCGGATGCCGAAGCCGCCTTGGGCAATTTAAATGCTGCACAGGTTGCATTGGCAGAAGCTGAACCAATTTTCAATTCTTTGGGTGCAACCAGTTGGGTCGCAACCATACGGCTCTGGCGTGGACGGATGTCTCTCAAGCAAGGGGATGCTGCGGGCGCCTATCAAGAAGCAATCGCCGCGGGAGCCTGCTTCGAGGCAGATGGGCAACAGGTAAATGACGCGACCGCGACTCTCCTGCAGGGTCAAGCCTTGTTCGCGTTGGGCAATTTTGATGCGGCGGTAATGACGGGCAATAAGGTGTTACTCATCGCCCAACGCTATAATATCCCAGCGTTGCGTTATGGGGCCCATCTTTTGCTTGGCCGAATCGCGGAGATTTGCCATGCAAATCTTAGGGCTATCCGCAGTTATCAGGCAGCTGCCGCAACCATTGAACGTGTTCAGCGCGGCCTGACAATTACACTGCGTTCCGGGTTCTTGGAAGATAAAGGGGAGGCGTTGCGCGCACTCATCGCGCTGCATCTCAGGATTGGTGATTCTGGAAGAGCCTTTGAGGCGTTAGAGCGCGCCAAATCACAAGTATGGTTAGGTTATCTAATAAACCGCGAGCGTCTACGCTGGGCGCAGGATGACTCCCGCAGTCAGGCTTTGATTGAGGAATTGGATCGTTTGCGAGCCGAGCATCAGTGGTACTATCGACTGGCGCACGATCCACCCAGAAATACTGAGTTTCCATCTGCTGTTCAACCCGCACAAGCTCGAGTTGAAGTAGCTGCGCGGGAGAGGCGCATGCGAGTCCTCACCGAACAATTGTATTTGCAAAGTGATGGCGGTCAGTTGGAAGACCAGTCATTGGCATTCTCTTTTCAAGAAATTCAGCAGGGACTTGATGATGAGGTCCTGTTAATTGAATATTATATAGACGGCGAACAGTTGTGGGCCTTTACTCTTGGGAAACAGACCGTCAAAGCTCATCGCCTGTCAATGACATTTGGGGATCTCAGTCAGTTAATGCGTTTATTGAGAAATAATTTCTCTTCCGCGTTAACGCTGGAATCAAATTCCATGGCGTCGCGTATCCTCACGCAACAGGCGCAAAAACTCCTGGGGCGTTTGTATAAAACGCTCATTGAACCGCTGGCAAGTGAGAGCAACAGCCGGAGGCAATTGCTCATCGTTCCGTATGGTGCCCTACATTTACTTCCGTTTCAACTGCTGTATGATGGTTCAACCTATTTGATTGAAAACCATGAGGTGGTTACCTTACCTGCGGCGGGATTGATAACCCGGCGTGGCCCAAAACGTGCCCAGGGCGCTTTGGTCCTGGCACATTCATGGGATGGTCGATTGCCCCATACTTATACAGAAGGGGAGTATGTAAACCAGCTCTTTGGTGGCCAGTTACATACAGATGATGCCGTCAATCGTTCAGTTCTGCAAAGACCACCAAAGCAAATTTTACATATTGCGGCACATGGGGAATATCGCCTTGATCAACCAGACTTATCCTATCTCCAATTAGCCGATGGCCAACTCTATACTGACGATGTCTTGCAACACGATTTGAGTTACGAATTGGTTACATTGAGCGCCTGTGAGACCGGGCAGGCGAATGTGGCGGCTGACGAGGAATTGATTGGCTTGGGACGCGGCTTCTTATACGCGGGTGCCGGTGCCTTAATTCTTAGCCTGTGGGGTGTTGCGGACCACTCAACTACCGATCTTATGCAGCGTATGTATGGTGCATTGAGGCGGGGTGAATCAAAAGCCGCCTCGCTTCGTAATGCGCAGAAATCCATTCTTGCAGAGAGACGGGATCTTCATCCCGCATTCTGGGGAGCTTTTCAGCTGATCGGCGACGACAGCCCACTCTCAGTGACATCTGATTGAGCAAACAAGATATAGGATAAATGAAGGGAGTATGATTATGAAAAGTAATTTGGCACATTCACATGATGATCACGGAACTACAGCTCATAAGCGAGATTCGGGATTAGATAATTTCTGGAGACGGCTCAGAGGTAAAGCTGTGCCCCCGATTCAATATTTTTTGCCCGGACAGGTCCTTTTGCAGGTTAGCCATCCAGATAATCTCTCAGCAGATGAAGTTGCCGAGGCCATGGGGAAGTTCCTCAACCCCCAAAGCGATAAGGCCATTCCCGCCAAAGCTCAAGTAAATGCGCGCCAAGTTCGTCATACAAACACTGCCAAACATTCTGAAGAGGGGGATTCATGGAGGAATCGGCTTCAACCGCCTGACTCGAAATCAATGACTAGAATACCTTCAACAGCTAGAAGCGGAATTGTATCTTCTATTGTCCCTTCAATCATGCGGGATGCTGAGAAACACCATACGAACAATGCGGCTCTGATAGAAGTGTTGCTCTCGTCATATAAAGAATCAGAGGGTAAAGCAATTCCGATTGACGAAGACAAGCGTATAACGTTGGATTCCGTATCCCCGAATTGGATCATGAGCGCCGCATATCATGGATGTGCCACCGGGGGACCCGGAGGCTGGCCCGTCCAGGCTCATGAGCCCGAGGGTGATGATTGGAAATTTTATAAGGCGCAGGATCAAAACGGCGTTGCCAGCAATGAATTATTATCAAAGGGCCATGGTGCCGGAGTGCATGTCGTCATTCTCGATACTGCTCCAACCCGGCATGCCCTGGAAACCGCCTATGAGGAATGGCATTGGGGTCATCCTTTGATTGAACGCCTTTTGAAGACCAAAGACGATCCTCTGCATCTTTACCCGGCCGACAATGCCGACTTGTCCTTGACGGCCGAGTTGAGTCTCCTGGGGCATCGCTATTGGATGCGCGACCATGGTCTCTTTGTAGCAGGCATTATCCATTCCATAGCGCCAAAAGCAACTTTGCATCTTTACGAAACCCTTAACCCTTATGGCGTGGCATCCATCGAAAATATTGCAATAAGTTTGGTAAAGATTTTAGCGGACAAAGAGATTAAACGTCCCCTTATTATCAACTGCAGTTTTATGTTAGGTATACCTGTTGGTGGGGTTCTGGATGAAGATTTTCCACCTGAGATTCGAAATCAGGCTGGGTTTCTAGATTATTTGATCAAGACGCCCCGCGAACTTTTTGAGTGGGTCGTGCAACAGAATGAAGTGTATGTAATCGCCGCCGCTGGCAACGATGGTGAACACAATAATAGTAGTATTCTTATCCGGAAACGTCCCTCGACTCGTTACCCGGCCGCCTTTAAGGGTGTGTGGGGAGTGGGGGCGTTGCCCAAAAATGATGCCCTTCAAAACGGCAGTTATCGCGCGGCCACATATTCCAATTTGGCAGATAACACAGTGCCTCCGGAAGGATATGTGACGCTCGGGGGAGAGCCTGGCGTGGGCCGCGGAGTTTTGGGCGTTTATATCGGTGATTTTCCCGCGTTCAAGGCGAAAGGATGTTTCTCAATTTTGTGGCAATTGCTTGGACTTAACATCCCACGCCCAGGCCGCCTACCCAAATGGTTTCGAGCGCTCATGCCGGAAGATATCGAATACAAACGCAACACTACAGGTTGGGCCTGGTGGGCCGGCACGTCTTTTGCCACGCCAATCGTCACCGGCAAAGTTGCGGCTGATTACTCAGTAAATCCAGGCGATGTCACCCAGATCTTAGCGGATGCTAGTCGACAAAGTGTGGTTGCGAATCCAGCCGGATCTCTACCCACACGAGAAGGAGAGCCGGTGATCCTCGCCGCGCAAAGGCTCAAGAATAGTTAATTCGGTCCATCTATTTTCCAACATCAGTCCGGAAGCAATACTTCCAGACTGATGTGTTTAATGTCTCGATACATGAAAAACGCCAGAGCATTCGTTTATGAAGACAAACAAACTAACTTCAACAATCGCAGCACAATTAGAAAGTCGATTCCAAGAGGTAATATATGCCCGAAAATCTAGTAATTGGTCTTTTTGTTTTTGGAGCAGTATTGATATTGTTTTCCTTACTTGGCGGTAGATTTAAAATTTTCAGCGTTGCGGTGTCTTCCAATATCTCCAGCCCATTTATACGCATTATTGCATTTGTTTTAGGGATGTTGGCAAAAGCTTCTGAATTGGCTTATCACTCTCTTGGGAGGCCGGGTGGCTGACCCCAAGAATCTCACCGACAAGGCATGGTGGGCGGGAGCTTCCTTTGCTACACCAATCGTGACTGGTACGATCGCCGCTGTTTTAGGCAGATGCAGCCGGTAAGAACAGAAGGTGCAATCGTAGAGGCATACAACAAACAAATTATCATGGAGGACCGGACCCAAAAGGAGAAGATGCGCTAGATGTGATACAAGCCTAATCTAGACAAAACCCAACTTCGCCTCAGACTTCGAAACGCATTCGAAATATATTGATTAGTCCTTGACATTTCGCCAAGGACCTTTTATTTCTTTCTCAATGTCTTAAGGTAGGATAACCGATACGAAAACTCTTCGTTGCATTAGATTTAGCAGCCATTCGCAGCTTAAATACGTTCGTCTTCGTTATCACCATAGAGCGCAATATATTCTTTGGCGTATCCTCAACATAGGCATTGAATTTCTCCAGATGAGGTGCTATACTGCAAAAACAATGAATTGGAGTGGCAATCTTTATTCACTCCCTACACCAGTAGGGTGATCCCTGTTTGAAAGGAAAACGACAATGGAACTCTCAGCCTCTAAACCACCGCCAAAAGAAAAATATAGTTATTATCAGTCCGGTCAAATGGTTTTTCTCATCAGTCATCAAGGTGATGAATTAATCGATACGCCCATAGACCCTTTGATCGAGTGGGGCAACAAGCTGGCAGAGAGGCTTAATCTAAAAATCATGCGCTGCCACGAACGTGAACTCCACTTCCCTGGTACTCTTGAACGTACCATATCGACGAAACAAGAGATGGCATCTTTTTCGAGGATTAGCTATTCTTCGCCAAAGCCTCAACCACGCGGAGCTTTTTCACTTATTCCTGTGGAAGTAAGAGGCGAGATAGATCCCGAGACAAATCCTGAGGGAACTGTGGATGCTTCCAAACTCATTGAATTAGTTATTAAACTTGATGATGCGAGAAAAGATGAAGCTCTTATCCAGGCAGGGATTACTCTCGATGTGGTATCACCCAACTGGCTCGCCAGCCCGTGCTCTGAGATGGGTGGAGGTGGAGGACACCCCCCACCAGTACCTTATACGAGTCCAAATAACACAGTTGCTTATAAGCATTCTCTGCCCACAGAAATTGAATCGCTTTACCCGCAAGATGAAGTAGGCAAGGGAATCACCGTTGCCATCCTCGATACAGCACCCAGCCTGCATGATTTGGCAGAGGCTTATGAACGACATCATAAAGTCCGACCGCATGATCCAAAGGACCATCATCCTATCCTTGAGGGATTGCTCGGCCCCAACGGCCGATTACAGGTGCACGCTGCGGCTCTTGACGAACTTCTCAGGTTGAGAAGTGTCCACCTGAGGGACCATGACCGTAACATGACTGACCACGGATTATTTATCGCAGGCATTGTCAACAGTGTCGCACCAAATGCCGAAATTCATCTTTATGAAGTATTCAATGCCGATGGTGTAGCTGACATCGAAAGTATTGCCAGGGGATTCTGGAAGGTGATCGCTGATCAAAAGGGAGAGGAAGCGCGACTGCTAGTCAACTGCAGTTTTGTTATAAACATCCCACGCTTAAACCATCGGATAACTGACCTGGATCCAAAGCTTTTAGCCAAAATCATGCGAAAATGGGACAAAGAAAACACGATAGATTTCCTAACCTCGGAACACTTGAGTAGAGATGGCGAAACATGGCTTGCACGTCAAGGTCTGGCCATCGAGTGGATCTGTGATCTAATATACGCCTTAGGATCCCGAGTGATCGCTGCTGCTCGTAACGACTGGGACAACCAGGAATCCACAGCAGATCTACCGGTAGTCCGTTACCCAGCGGCGTTTGGCAGCACAATAGGAGTCGGACTGCTGCCCACAGGGAAAATAACTATGCAGGCTGACCAACCTGAAAGTATCGAGGTCATGGCATTAGGTGGAGAAATTGAGGAAAATTCTGGCGTGCTTGGTGTCTATATAGGAAATTTTCCCCCTGATCCAGTCACAGAACAGATCAAAATGGCAGGTACCCATAAGAAAAGTGATTGGGCCTGGTGGGCCGGAACATCGTTCACCACGCCAATCCTTACCGGCGCGATTGCTGCTGTCTTGAGTGGACCAGCTCAGCCTGCAACGACAGAAGATGCGATTGTGAGTATATACACTGCTGGCGCTATCGAAGAAAATAAAACACTTTATGAGGAGGATTTGCTAGCTGTGACGCAAGGCTAATAATATAACCGCTTAACTTTACGTCAGGTTGCAAGTATTTCGTTATATATGGCCGTGCCCTTGATATTCCATCAGGGGCACGTTTTTCGCATGCTGCTTGACGACCACTGTCTTTTTCCAAATTAACGGCTGGTCTATAGCCTCTTCTGCACACCCATTTTTCTTGGCCTTTGACCTTTCCAGTCTGGGGTCTTTTTTTAATTCTTGCCTCAATACTTGAAAATTCCCAAAACCTTCGTTTATAGATATAGAGTCAACAATTAGGATCATAAAGGAGTTGTCATGAAAGCGCAAAAGTCAGAAAAATCAGAAAGGGATGTCTGGATATTTCGATTAGTCGTTGTATCCCTCGGCCTGTGTATGTTGGCGAGCCTCATTGGCGCCATCATTCTAGCAGCCCAGGGTACAGATACCCCGGAAATCCTCGTCGCACTCGGGTCGGCGGCAGTGGGTGGACTGGCTGGGCTATTGGCTCCCTCACCTCTAAATCGGTAGCTGTCAGGAACGCTGACAACCGCCTTCGAAGCCCAGCTGTCTTAGTCTGGGCTTCATGTTTTTAGTTGTGATGCCCAAAAAACCGGCAAGCCTGCGTTCAATAAATAGCGATAGGAGAATACTACAATGTTTCGCAAAGCTTTAATTATCCTTTTAATGGCCCCGCTCCTGATAGGAGCAGCGGTCACCGGGACTTCCCCTCCCGTGTTGTTGTTGATGATCAGCCTGCTCTTAATTGCGCTGGCTGAATCCTCAGCACGCGATGAATACCCGGAATGAAGAACCAATCGAGGTAGAAATGGAACAAACCAAACAAGTCAGAATAGATAACCCTCTTACAAAGACCGCAACCATTGACTCTAGCCAGGCAAACATTTGGGCGCCAGCGGATCAGGCTTATCAGCGTGTCAATCAGGGTTTTCAGACGAATGAGAGTCAGCCATCGAGAGGCAAAGCACATGCCTGCAAGGTATCCCAACGGAGTCTTCTCCATGCGACCGACCGCTTGAAGCGCGCCAATCGGGACCTGGGTGAAACCGCCGCCTTCATCCTGGCTGCGTTGACAACTGCCACAGCGATCGAAGCCGTGATCAACATCGCGGTTACAAAGATCGAATTATCGAATGAGTTTATGCAGAATGCCTTCAAACTCTATATTGCGATATTTGTTTTGATTTTCCTGTGGGGTACATTTCGCTGCGCGGGTGCCGTCCGCAGGCGGGCACAGGCTGAACGGGAGATTGATCAGGCGAAAAAAGGGGTCTTTGAATTTTGCCCCGGAGAACAATGGCCAAAACCTGAGGAGTCATGATGCCTTATGCGCAAAGAAAAAAGGACCTGCCTTCGGCTTACCACCGGCCGGGTGTTGGTGATCGCACTGATCACGATAAGCGTTATCAATTTGATGATCGTGGGGGCGGTGTTTGCAGCCGCCCCCCCATCTTCTCCTCCTGAGGTGACGGCTGTCCTGACTACTACAGCAACAATGATCGAGACCTCAATGCCAACGAATACGGAGAGTTCCGCTTCAACCTCTACGCCTGACAGCACAGCGACTCAAACAACCAGCGTCACACTTACAGATACAGCCACGTCAACTTTCACAACCACCAGCACGGCGACGCAAACGCCTGGCATTACTCTCACTTACACATCCACCAATACGCTCACAGCTACAGCGAGCCTGACGCAGTGCACACCGCCGCCTAATTTTCCGATCTATTTCGTCCAGCAGGGCGATACCCTTTTCTCATTGTCGCTTGCCACAAGTTCAAGCGTAGTAGAGCTCAAATCTGCCAACTGTCTGACGAGTGATGTTATCTATGTTGGCCAGGCTCTATACGTACCACGTCTGCCAAATCTGCCTCAGCCTCCTACGCTCACACCCACCAATATCTGGCTGGCTTGCGCTGATTTCGAATCTTTGAAGCTGGGTACGCAATACCGAATTAGAGACCAGTTCAACGACTCGCATATCTACTTCAATGTTGAGCAATTTGTATGGAGTGATGGAACCGTGACGATCGATGGCCTCGTTAGTTTCTTTGACACCGGTGCAGCAGGTAGTTCCGGCTTGGAGGCGCAGGTCAACAACGCCAACCTCAACTTCGACTTTGGCATTCCGATAGATGGTCTCTCCGTTCTTTTCGGTGAATATGGCGGTAATTTGAACCTTAACATCAACGGTGATTTCATAAATTTCGAGAACTTTGCTGATATCAACGGGAAGATCATCGGTGGCGTACAAGCCACTGTCGTGAATGGATATGGGAACGACCAAGGGTTTCTTGAGTTCTCTGGTGTGATCAAATCATTCTCAGTGGGTGGGCAGGAGTTGTGGATCGATCATGTTTGCCCGTACACAAGTGGATAATTCAAATCTGGTTTCGTTGGCCTCTTCAAACTCTAACTGCGGCAGGAACAGAACATGAAATAGATCCAAATTGAATCCTCTTTAATAACATCAAGCCGTGAAGGTCATTTTGCCTTCACGGCTTGATGTTCAATTCAATTACGGTATTAGATTTCTTCCTGTTGTAAATATTTGCAGAATGTTTGAGAGACATCCGGGCTTATCGCAAGTATTTCTCCTCTGCTATAATCCCCAATATGATTCTAGTGACCGGCGCAACGGGATTTATCGGTCGCGCTCTTGTTCGTCAGCTATCTGAAACGGGTGAACAGGTGCGCGTACTATTGCGTTCCTCGCCTAATTCCCCGCGTTTACCGCGTGGCGTGCCTGTGGAAGTGGCAGTTGTCAGCTTGAATGATGAGCGTGGTGTGCATGCCGCCTTGCGCGGCGTGGATCAGATCTACCATCTCGCCAGTGCGGGCTCGCAGGGACGGCGCGGGAATCTCCTTAATACGGATATTGAAGGCACCCGCGTGCTTGCACAAGTGGCAAAAGATGCGGGCATCCTCAGGCTTATTTATCTCAGTCACATTGGCGCGGACCGCGCCTCCGCCTTTCCCATCCAAAAAGCAAAAGGCATTGCAGAGGAACATATCCGCCGAAGCGGCGTGCCCTATACCATCATTCGCTCGTCCATTGTCTTCGGCCCTGAAGATCGCTTTACGAATAACCTGGCGCGTTTACTTCGTGCCGTACCCGGATTCTTTCCCATCCCCAGTGACGGACGAAGCCTGCTGCAGCCCCTGTGGGTGGAAGACCTGGTGACGTGTTTGATGTGGGCATTACAGAATTCTGAAATGGTCAATCAAACCTATGAGATCGGCGGCGGAGAATATTTCACCTTGCGCCAGATACTTGAAACGCTGATGAACGTCACCAACACCCGCCGCCTGCTCGTCCCTCTGCCCACACCCTATATGCGCGCGCTCTTCGTTATGCTCGACTCATACCCCGGCTTCAACATCTCAACCTACTGGCTCGATTACGTAGCCGTCAACCGTACCTGCCCTGTGGATAACCTCCCGCGCACATTTGGCCTGATGCCTGCCCGCTTTGCCTATCGCCTGGAATATCTTGCGCGCAAACCCTGGTATTCAGAATTTGCCAAAAGGATTCAGGAGACCTTCCGCGTCTCGCGTTGACTTTTAAGCGCTCACTGCCTGCACTTATGCCTGCTCCTACCATTAAATTACTTGAAACTCCCGAAGAAATGTCCACCGTTGAAACCTTGCAACGGACTGTTTGGCCGGGAAGCGAAACCGACGTGGTCCCCGCGCATGTGTTCATCACGGCAGTTCACAACGGCGGATTGATCATCGGCGCGTTCGCAGAGGACCAGATCATTGGCTTTGTGTTCGGATTCCCCGGCCTTGAATCCACGCCAGACGGGCCGCGCCCGAAGCACTGTTCGCACATGATGGGCATCCATCCTGAGCATCGCGATTCAGGCGTCGGCTTCGCGTTGAAGCGTGCCCAATGGCAGATGGTGCGGCATCAGGGGCTGGATCACATTACGTGGACGTATGATCCGTTGCTCAGTCGAAATGCATATCTTAATATCGCCAAGCTCGGCGCGGTCTGTAACACATATCGGCGTTCGGAATATGGTGAAATGCGCGATGGTTTGAATGCGGGCCTGCCATCCGATCGCTTTCAGGTGGATTGGTGGATCAACACGCGCCGCGTGGATAGAAGGCTGGGCAAACGTCCGCGTAAACCCTTGAAGCTGGATAACTTTTCAAAGGCGGAGCTTCAACCTTTGTATCCGCTTCATCCCGAGACTACGGGCTGGCCCCGTCCGCCTGAGCATTTTTCGCCCCTTGAAGGACATCTCACGCTTGCCGAGATCCCATCTGATTTCTCCGCTTTGAAGGACGCAGATTTTTCACTGGCGCGCGACTGGCGATTTTTCTCGCGCGAAGTCTTCGAGACTGCTTTTGCCGCGGGCTACATCGTGACTGATTTTGTTTCTGATCAGGGACGCAGTTTTTACGTGCTGTCCAATGGAGAGAGTACCTTGGAACAGTGAAATGAAAGATGACTGAATGAACAAAATAAATACGCCACGAAGAGTGGCGTATTTATTTTGTCGGATGTTGAAGGAGGTTAAATTTTTAGCGGAAACTTTTATATTAGGATTGGACTCACCTCCGCGGGGCGTTATTATTATCACTACGCTCTTGCGCGCTCATGCCAACGGGATGATAGGTAGGCTCGTTATAGAGCGGCCGCGAAGCTGCGGCGGGTGCAGGCTTGGGCGCAGGGCGTGGGAACGACGCGTCGGGCGTGCGGACTGAGTCATTGTTGGGGCGATAGTATGGCTTATTCTGATATTGTGACTGTCTTTCTTCTGCAATCGAGAAGATACGTTCCCCTGCAATGGAGAAAGTATTGATCAGCAGAACGCGGATCAGCAGGACCATGGCAGCCACAAAAACAGGAACAATCTTGGTCATGGCATCCTGGCCGAGCAGAGCGCCACCTTCCGCGCTGTGTTTGAGGATCGCCACAGACACTCCCCACCAGGTAAGCGTGGCATTGAAAGTTGCTGCCAGGAACCAGGCGGCAAAGAGATACCACACTTCAGCAGGTTCATTGCGTCCTTTTTCAGGTGTGAAGATGCGGGCAATGCCTGCAAAATCAATTCCACAAAAGGCAAACGCAAGAATGGTAGCCCAGCGCAAGGGACCAAAGGCCAGATCACCCAGGACATCGGTGAGCGCAAAGGATGTGCTGGAGTAGTTGAAGATTTCAAATGCGAGCAGGGCGCAAAGGATGATTCCTCCAAAGATCAGCCCGCGTTTCTGGGCGCTTCCTTGCAGGAAGGGCAACAATTTAAAACTGATGGGCATCGAACGGTTCACGGAAACCTCCTGTGGTTTTCCTGTGTAGGGAAGGGCCACCAAACTGTAAGAGAAAGCGATGCCGTTAATATAGAACATTTGTTCTAATTTGTCAAGATGCAAATGGTGATTCGCACGAATTGTTTGCCGCGCATCAAATTATTTTTACAAATTCCCCTCTCAATGATCAAAAAATCTATGGCTGAGCCTCTGTCAAACCCTTGTGGATCGCATCCAATGTTTGCAAGGCGGTGAGATTTCGCCAGGGCCAGGCGCTTTTCATGCGGGCGCGATCATCAAAGAAGTTGCGCGCGAAGGTCAAATGGAAACCATCAGCACTGAGGCCATGATCCGCTAAAGGTTGCACCGCCGCCCAGAAGTTCCATAAAGGAATATCGTATTCATATGCGATCTGTGCAATGGTGGCGTTGATGCTATGGTCGCCTTCAAGGTTATCCGCCTTGGTGGCGATGATGGGCACTGCACCTGTTTCAATGATGCGGTCTAGCACGCGGCGCATGTATTTGTCATATTCGTCTGCGGGCTTCTCAGACCACCAGGTTTCCATGCTTACAATGACAATGGATGGCTTCCAAACGCGCAGCTCACAATCTAGAGGTGATTCGTTCGGGTTGCATGATTTTGGGTCCGCGCGCAAAGGCGAGATGACTGCGGCGGCGTTGAAGCCCCCCTTTACTGCCAGGCTTTTACGCGAATAGGAGTCTTGATAGTAATCAATGGTTGGCTGCAAATAAGCATACTCACTGCCGAGACTGAAATCATCGGGGTTATCAAATGTCGAAAGAAAATAAGATGAGACGTTCTGACAATCGCCAATGATGGAGAAATGTGTAGGGTCGTTGCCCAAAGTTAACCCAAGCTCATAGATCTCGATGGCGCGGTCGCTGACGCTGGTTGGTACCACGGGCATTTGCATCCACGCGTCTGTTGCGAGCTCCGGCTTGGGCGTGGAAGTGGAGGCGGGGATGGTCGCAGTGGAGACAAATGTTTGAGCATCGGGATCCGGCGTCGGCGAGGCGTGAGGCGTTACACCAGTCACCTGAACTGGAACGTTAGGCGTTGTCGCCTGTCTCGATGAGCAGGCCGTCAGCAGAGTCATGATCAAAAAGTGAAAGAAGATTTTGTGTTTCATATTCCTATTTGTTGTTGCAGTTGGATTGGATCGCTTCGGCAATTTTATCAGTGAGTAGCGCTTCGCCGGCGGGCGTAAGGTGGACACCGCTGTTCGTAAATTCATTCAGCGGGACGAGATCCCAAAGGTCGAGATAAGGCAGGTCGCGTTCAGAAGCGTATTCATTTAATAAGACACGATATTCATCATAAGCCCAACGCGGATAAAAGAAATTATAGCGGATGTGGCTATTGAGGCCATTACTGATGAGGATCGGTTCGTTGACGAGAATGGTAGGCACAGGTGCGGCGGACATGCCCGCATCGAGCACATCCATTGCAAGCGTGTTTTGCAGTGATGTCAGCTTATGAAATTCATCGCTGGCTTCGAGATCGATCTGGGCGCGCTCATAGCTTTCAGGATAGAACTGGTCAATGCCGGTGGATGCCCACAGCGCGCCATACATTTGTAGTCGAATGAGATCGGATAATTCACGCCTCCGACTCACGAGGGTCTGGTCCCATTTCGACGCATTGACCAACGCCGGATCATTTGGATCCGCGTTCAGTTCATATTTCGCAATGAGTTCGCGGACGCGTTCCGCGTTGTTCGTTACAAGGGGTGACCCAAATTGTTTATCTCTCGGAAGTGATTCCAGCGTTGTGAGCCAGATGACCATATCAGGTTGATATCGCAGGGCCTCATCAAGGATCATCAATTCCTGCATGAGTGAAATATAGGGGTATCCTAAATTGTAGGCGCGCACGGTTCTTCCGCATGCAGATAGCGCGCTTGAATTTAATTGCCCGGCGAGAGTCTGGTCGGGCGTGAGCAACGTTCCCCAGATGGATGAGTCGCCGATGAGGAAGACGCGATATTCATCCGCGGCTTTTGGCATCCCTGTGAGAATGTGCGATGCAAACATGGCATCCAGATTAAACATGCTCAAGTTATAAGCCTGAGGATGTTCGCCGAATGGGAGTCGTTCGCGCCCGGGGAAGACATTGTTGTACAGCGAAATTTTTCCCAGCGGTATGCCTTTTGAAAAGATGAATGCAAAGTTGAACAAAGCAAGCATTAATATTGCTTTGAGGAGAACTGCGAAGAGGCGGATTTGAGGTTTGTTTTGTTGCATATTATTTTACGGTGCTCCAGCCGCCGTCCCCGGCGGCGTTCCCATCGGGGATGCTCCGCGAAGGATGGCGGCTCGAGCAGGACGAACACCCGCTCTCCTCTCACATCGTCCCGATGCTCGTATAGAGCGCGAGAGTATCATAAACCAAATAATTTCATAAACACTTGCCCTGAGAGGGCGGGTTCGCTCAATGCGAAGAATACCCATCCCAGTGCGACGAAGTGAAAGGTGAGTAACACGCCGCAGAATTGTAAAGCGGATTGAAGCCGGGCGTTCTGTTGTAAGTTTGGGAAACGCACGCGCACAAAATCACTCCAGCGGTTTTGCAGAAAGAGTCCCAGTCCATGCCATGCGCCCCATAAGATGAAGTTGATGGTTACTCCATGCCACAAGCCAATCAATAACATCGTGGCGAGTTGACCGATCAGGATCATCATCCATGCGGGGATGTTTTTATAAGCGCGTATCCAGCGGTTAAAGGGATTGAAGAAATACGAGCGGAACCACTGCGTAAGAGTCATGTGCCAGCTATTCCAAAACTGTGCAAGGTTGGGCCTGGTGTATGGCGCGGCAAAGTTTTCAGGCAGTCTGATACCCACCAGCCGGGCAATGCCGATGGCAATATCTGTGTAACCGCTGAAGTCGAAGTAGATCTGAAATGTGTATGCATAGAGGATGATCCACATCCAGCCTGTGGTGCGGACCTGTGTGGCGAGCGAGTCGTTGAGGGCGATCAATGCTAGAGCATCTGCAACAACGAATTTTTTGAACAGCCCAATGGCAAGGCGTTGACCCGCTATGAGTGCGTCGTCCTGTGTGAGCGCGAAGTCTTTTCTCAGATCCTGCGCGAAACGTTCGGCGCGGTCAATGGGACCTGCCGTAAGTGATGGGAAGAAAACAACGTAAGTTGCCAATTCAGGCAAAGAGAGTTCGGGTAGGCGCCCCAATTGGCTGTCGCGCAGAACATGGATGAGGCGAAAGGCAATGTATGAAAAGCCGAGCCAGCGCAGGTCTGATGCGGATGCGCTTTCTGCGGATCGGTTCGTCAGTTCGCGGATGAAGATGCTGGTTTGCAAGGAAAGTTGGGGAGATTTGAGAATTAGGAGAACTGTCAGCAATAAGATAGTCGTAATCGACAGTATCCACTTGTAGGAGCGTGATATGCGCGTGATCAAGAGGATCGTAATTGCGAGAGCGACGATAAAGATAAGAAAGATGCCGAATCTTGGTGGGAGGGCGGCTGTGAAGAGCGGGTCGGGGAAAATGTAACGCGTAAGATCAATGATCGTTACCATCGCCAGGATGATCAACAGTCCGTATACATTTTGGCGCGCGAGCCACGCATCCGTTTGAGATGTGATGAACCAGACAAGAACTACCAAAGCCAGCGAAAGCGACGGCAGCCAGAAATCGAATGAGCGCAATGGGAGGAGAGGCTGAAACCAATAAACAGCCAACACGCTGAGGGCTAAGAGGAGATACGTCCGCGCCGCGCCACGCATCAGTGCGCCCACCAATAACGCGGCAAAGATGGAAGCGCCGATCTGGAGGAGTCCCATCTAAAAGCCTTGATAGATCCAGATTGGACTGCTATCCGTTGTAAAAATGATCAACGCCATCACAATGAGAAAAAGCATGAACGCCCAAATGTTCTCGGGCGTTGCAATCTTTCCCCATAAATTTCCTAGCGTACGCCGCATACCAGCCAATCGCCGCCTTCCTGTGTCACCTGATAGGTTCGCGTGGAGAGATCGAGTTCCTGATCTTCGTTATCGTAACTGAGAATAATCTTGCCAGTGCAATGGATGAGAGCGGTTTCACCATCCGATCCTGTTTGTGTGCAGGCTGCATCTTCGAGCCGCGCGGTGACAGCCTGGAATGAATCGAGTTCGATGAGCGCATCCTCCTCCCATGTGCCGCAGACAAGCGTGGAGAGACGGTCCGCGTCTTTTTCGACGAGCGCGTTCAGATAATTTTCAACAGCTTTTGCAGGCGCGTCGGTCCCGGATGCGCAGGCGATAAGCAATAAATTGGCGGTTAGCACAATGAACAGGAACGGTAAAATTTTTCTCAAAGAATCCTCCAGTTTTTAATTCAGGACGGGGATTATAAATGATTTTCAAGTATGTATCGTTGGTCGAGTAGCTCTGAGCGTTTGTCGCGAAGAGCGTATCGAGACCAATAGGTAATTAAGAGTAATTTGCTTATATAGTGGTCTCGATACGAGCGAGAAAAACGTTCGCTCTACTCGACCACCAGGAGATTACCCGCGTACGAAATAGATAATGGAGATTACAACTCCAATCACGACAACTGTCCAGCGCAGCATGGAGGGTTTGATGTACCCGGCAAGCTTGCCGCCCAATATCCCGCCGACCAATGCGCCCACTGCCATGACCAGCGCCGCGGACCAAATGACCTGACCCGAAAAAAGGAAAAAAATCGCCGCGGCCACGTTGACACTGAATGCAACTGCCTGTTTCAACGCGTTGAGGCGCGTCAGCGAATCTTCAAGCGTCAGCCCCAATGCGGATAGAACGATCACGCTTAAGCCCGCCCCGAAATAACCTCCATAGATGGATGCCAGGCCAACGGGCAACCACGCCATTTTTTCCAGCCTCGCACCGTGACCTTCTCCCATGCGGCGTACCAACCATAAACGGACAGGGTCCTGGATCGCGAGCAACGCTGATGCCAGCAGGATCAAATATGGCACTAATTCCCTGAACAACTTTTCGCCTGTCTGTAATAATAAATAACCCCCAAGCACCCCACCGACGATGCCCGCAGGGACGATCAACCACAGTCTATTTTTCTGCCCACGCAGATCGTTCCACTGAGCGAGAGTCCCGCCGAAATAGCCGGGGCACAGCGCGACCGTGTTCGTCACGTTCGCAGTCACAGCAGAAATGCCCAAAAAAGTGAGCATCGGAAATGTGATGAGCGTCCCGCCGCCCGCCAGCGCGTTGACCGCGCCCGCGGCAAGCGCGGCTAACGCGGCGAGGAGGAGGTCGAGTGCGGTAAGCATTGGTGATTGGCTCCTTGATTGGATTTAGATACAGGGAAAGTATAGCATTGGATTCAGAGAACAAATGATTAGTCGAAGAGTAGTCGAATATGCACTTGCTGGCTGGCGCATGTAATGGAGCATCCAGTGGTGTTGAAATAAAAAGTCATTGCCAACTGGGATAAGTTCCCGACTCAACCGGGACAAACTTCCCGAAGCATCGGGAATCCATCTGATGACATGGGAATGGCCCGCGTGCTATGCTGGTTGTGCGTTTTGGAGTCATACTAGATAAGGAGATTGATTATGAATACTGAACGCACAAATGTTGGATGGGCCTTCTGAGTCAAGTGGACTCTGGCGGCTCTTTTGAGCCTCGTTGTTAGCATGGTCGTATTTTTTACGGTAGGTGCGCCGCAAAGGATGCCGATGTGAAAGTAGGTGATGCCCGGAATGTACAGGTCTAAATTGTCGTAGCGTTTGACAGGTCACTGCGGGAGTCGCTGCAGGGGCCCTTCGGAAAACTTACTCAGCCATGAGCTGAGTCATGACATTCAGCGGACTCGACAGTCCGTTGGATTAGGAGAAAAGTGAAATGAAAAAGAAACTGATAGTTCTCATTGGAGTAGTGCTTCTGGCTGCCTTTATGGCGGCCATGCCCGCCGCAGCCCAGGGAGGCGGATTTGCCAGCGGAAAAGTCCGTGCTCCGGCAGCCAACCTCGAAGTCGAAATCCTCGAATCAAACTCTGATTTCGTCAACTACATCTACCTGGTTTCCCCGGGACCTGAGGTGTTCATCGGGTCGGATGACGCGACTGGAACCGTCGTCACCCTGCCCACTGTTTTGCCGAACGAGGAGTTGATCTTCGAAATCCGCGTCTTCGAACCGGACAGCGTCACAGACACCGGCATGCGCTGGCGGAGTGGTCCCCCGGCCCGCAACGCCGATCACAAACAACACGTCCAACTCAGCGCTCCGTCGGCTGACCAAATCCAGGTCAATTTCGAAGACATCCACGGCGACGGCTGGGGCGTCGCGGACGAACCGAACTACGTCGATGCGATCTTCATTGTCCGTCCGGCTCCGTAAACAAGCTTGACAGATTTTCAATAGTATGGCGCTTCGGAGCCATTAGCACTTATTCAAAAATAAGGAGAACAAAATGATGCTACATCAAAAAAGTTTGATCAGGATGATCCTCTCTGGTTTGCTGACCGCGGGAATGCTGCTCTTCCCAGGCTCTGCCTCTGCCAATGGGTTGTGTAACACACCGATTACCAGCAATCTGACGCTCACCGCCAATCTCCACTGCCCAAACGACGACGGGCTTGTCATTGGCGCCGATGGGATCAAGGTGGATCTCGGAGGATTCACTGTATCCGGCGAAGGTGTGATTGGAACTGCAGGCATTCGCGTACATGGGTTTCAGGATGTCGCCATTATGAACGGAACCGTGCGTGGTTTTGATATCGGCGTGGTCATTGAGACTAACCCTAACACCTCTCGTACTGCTAATGCCACGGTTAGTAACATCCACGCCACCGGAAACCTAAGCTTCGGTTTTCTAACCACCTCCGAACCAGGCATTCTTCCCAGCACGTCGACCCTAATCAACAATATCGCCTCTTACAACGGCTATGTCGGGATCTACTTTGACAAGGGCACCTTCACCGCATCAAGGAATAATTCTTACAACAATGGCCACGAAGGGATTGTGGCCCACGGATCTTCCGGGACACTCGACCGTGACCAAGCCTTCAATAATGCGTTCAGCGGTGTGTCCGTCAGGGATGTTGACGATGCGGGAACCCTTCACCATGGTGTCCTGAAAGCGAATGGTGTTCGCTCGCGCCAAAACGGGCACGCAGGGTTCGAAATCGGCGGCGGAGCCGACGCGATGCTTGTAGGAAACCGCGCCCTGCACAATGGCGGTCCGGGGTACGCTTGTTCATCAGCAAACTCCACCTCGGGAAGCGGTAACCTAGCCGTTGGAAACGCTGGTGGATCAACCGACGGAGCCTGTTCCTTCCCGACGATCCCATAGCACCTGAAGTTTAGTTTACAAATAAGGAGAACCAAATGTTTAGTTCAAAATTATCACCGAGATCCGAATCTATTTTGGGAGGTATTGCCATGTTTCAAAATCTTCATCTCAACAAGCCGAAGAAGCTTGCCTGGCTGGTGATGAGTGTTCTGGTGGTCGCCGCGTTGCTTGCACCGCCAGCTTATGCAGACGAACGCGACCCCAGCGTCTTCGACACCTTGCGCGCCGACATCGTGATGCTTGTGCCAGAGATCTACCAGCCCTCGTTCCTGGCCAAGGTGGAGGCAGCGGCGCTCTTGCTGCCGCCTGATCCCTGTGCACCGCCCAGTCCTTGCCTCCCGCCCAGCCCTTGTGCACCGCCCAATCCTTGCGTCCCACCGAATCCCTGCGCCTCGTCCAACATCCTTACAGCACTGCGGCAGGAGAACCAAGCAGTCAGCGGCACGAACGGATATCTGGAGCGGGATGCCGCCATCATCGACGCCGATATCACCGAACTGCTGGAGATAATCTTTCCGCCGAATCCATGCTGATCCGCTGTAGGAGGGTACTGCACGTCAGCGGGACAAAGTGTAAATCTTAGCGTAGTGGCCGGATACGTCTGGCCACTATCTGGTAAACAAAGTACATGTCCCCAAAATTGTCACACTTTTTGTAACGATCTTTGTGACCAAAGGGAAATGCCGATTTGCTGCATTGTAAGCACAGAGACCAATTCACTAGTAGTAGAGAAAATATAGCCTTGGATTCGGAGAACAAACGATTATTCGAAAAGTAGTCGAATGCAAACTTGCGCGGTCACGTGGAATGGAGTTCCTATTGATCGAGTACCGATAGGTGTTGAAATTATCATTCAACTGGAATACGTTCCCGATTTTACCGGGACAAACTTCCCAATAGATCGTGAATCTATCCAAGGACAAGAGAAAAGACTGCGCGCGGGATGTGGGGCTGAAGCAAAACACATAATTCGATATTCAGCGGGGAGTGAACATACTTTGCCTATTTTGATATTGGCCTGCAAACGATAGAGTGGAGTCGGGATAATGCGACTCCACTCTATTGTTTCTTCAAACATGCCGATAGGATACGTTCCCGACTCAACCGGGACAAACTTCCCGAAGCATCGGGAATCCGTCTGATGACATGGGAATAGCCAGCTGCTATGCTTTATATAACCGATTGAGATGATTGTACAGTTGTCCTTTATCGGAAAGAGAGGTTCGTATGAACGCAAATCAAATGAACACAGGCAGAGGCTATTGGCTCGCATGGCTCCTGGCAAGCGTCATGGGCTATGGCATGGGTGCGTTTCTGGGTCTGTACTTTGCTTATGGCATTTTCGACAGAGATCCATTCGACATCATCATGGGCGTCACGCTGGGAATAGTGATGGGTGTCACAGGCGGTTACTTCCAGTGGGTCGTTCTGCGCGAGCGGATCGCCGGGGCTGGATGGTGGTGGTTGACAAGCGCGCTTGGATTCGGGGCCGCGATGGGCGCAATTATTGCCGCTGACATAGGTGAGACTTATGCAATGGCAGGTGTCTTGATTGGAACCGCTTTTGGAGTAACAGGTGGGATTCTGCAATGGCTGATTTTGCGTCGGAAAGTCCCACGAGCCGTATGGTGGCTGTTGGCAAACCTCCTCGGCTCACTGGCTGGCGCAATTTCCTTACCTATTGCGGGCGTCATATTTGATGCTGGGAAATGGGAGCTAGGCGTGATGACATTCGGGCTTGTGTTTGGAGCCGTGAATGGAGCAATTACCGGAGCCGCGCTGGTCTGGCTGCTGCGCCAAGCTCCTTCCAGCAAGATTGAAGGTCTGGCAACGGCTCACTAACTGACTCGAAACACACGCGGAGCTTTGGCAGCGCCACCTGATGCAGAAAAGAGGATGCTTCAATATGATACGCAAAATTCTAAAATGGATCGGCATTGTATTGGGCAGTTTGATTGGGCTGCTCGTGCTGGCATTTATCACTCTATATATCATCGGCAGCGCAAAGTGGAACCGCATCCGGGGGAACATTTATGATATATCAGTTGAAACGATTCCCATCCCTACAGACCAGGACTCCATCGCGCGCGGCGAGCATATTGCAACGATCCGCCTGTGCAGGCAGTGTCATACCGAGGACTTGAGCGGTCAATCTGAAGCAGCGCCAGGCATGTTTACATTAACTATGCCCAACCTGACCTCGGGCGCGGGCGGCGTGGGCGCAACCAACACGGACGAAGATTGGGTGCGCGCCATCCGCCATGGCGTAGGCTACGACGGACGAGGGCTGGTCCTCATGCCCTCAGGCACCTGGTACTATCTCAGCGACAAGGACCTGGGCGCACTCATCGCATACCTGAAAAGCCTGCCCCCGAATGATAACGAGATGCCCAAAACAGACCTGGGACCTCTGGGTCGCGCAATGCTAACGCTCGGACAGTTACCGCCGGAGATTGTTGTTCCGCACGCGATCTCGATTGACCACGATGGTCCGCGTCCGATTGCGCCAGAGCCGGACGTAACAGCGGAATATGGCATGTACCTGGCGCGTACCTGCATGTTGTGTCATGGGTCGGAACTCAACGGGCAGACCATTAGCATGGGCCCTGAAAAGTATTTGGCGCTCAACCTGACGATGGGTGGTGAGATGAAAGGCTGGTCTGAAGAGGATTTCATCACAACAATTCGCACCGGCGTGACGCCTGGCGGAAAACAACTCAAGGATGTGATGCCGTGGAAGTACCTCGGGCAGATGACCGATGATGAACTGAAGGCTCTGTGGATGTACTTACAATCCTTGCCCCCATTGCCGCAGGGCAAGTGAAAGCAAACCGCCCGGATCAGTTTTCAAAGTTTATCTTTAGAAAGAGGTGTAAAAATGCGACGCATAAAGTTTTTCAATATTGTAGTGCTTATGTTGATGTTGGCTCTTGGTGTTGGTCGTGCCTTGGCACTTGGGCCAGTGTCTGCGCCTCCAGAAAATCCGGGGAATTCTGGGGTAATCCGTTTTACGGACGGGATGGGATTCTTCTTCATTGACTACCAATCGGGCTTGATGAGCTTTCACGGCATCCAAACCTCATTTGCCGAGCTTTGTGCTGGAAGCCCGCCTGTCTTTGACCCCCTGAATATCCAGTTGATCTTTTCACCCACAGGAACCCTGCACGGACTCATCACCGCGGAAGCGCATACGGTCTTTATACATCCGGCAGCAACCTTTCCTGACCCTCACCACATCGGGCTTGCGGATTGCCCAATACTTCTGAGTCTGCCTTTGTTGGCAACCGGTCAGGCACGCGTGATAAGGACGGATAATGACATTTTCGGTTCGGATGCACCTGGGGCGAATTCGTTCGGTTTGAATTCGACCGGGATGCTGGAAGATATGGTCAACGGCGGAACAGTCGGTTATGTAGAAGTTTTCCAAGGACTGGTTATGCCAAATTCTGATGAGGTCAATGTTGTGAAACTCAGTATTACTCTCAGTCCGACAGTAAATCCATGAACTTCAAAAGTGTACCTGTGAAAGGAGACTGGCATGTCAAAATCAGAACTGATCAAGTTAAGTGGCTGGGCATTGATCGTGGGAGCAATAGCCTTCCTGCCGGGAGCCATTGGAATGTTGTTTTACGAGTCCCAGACAATTGACTGGAATACTCCTCCGATGCAGCTCGCGGCATTCGCAGTGTTTTGGGCACCTGTTCTACTAGCTGTCGGCATGCTGGGCCTGCGGGCTCGCTATGGAATCGGTGGCGGAATCCTCCTGTTCGGCGCTATGGTTGGAGGATTATTGGTCATTGTCGGAACGCTGGTGCAATTTCTCACCCCTGACTATTCCGTATCTGAAACCTATTATGGAGTCTGGCTGGGTGGTGTGCTGGTCTTGAATGTCTGCCTGTCCATTTTCGGTATTTTGGCGTTGATCCAAAAACCCATGCCGCGCTGGAACTGGCTTCCGCTGGTTGCCGGGGCGTGGATTCTGCTCCTGCCGCTGCTGGCGGGAATCATGGGGGACTCGCCATCCCCAACAATCATCATTGCAGTGCTCGTGATGATGACGGTTGCCCAGATCATGCTCGGATATATCCTGCAAGCTGGTGCATCGCAGGAAACGGTGACAACTTGAGCGACAGGCTGTCAAACGAAGATATGGAGTTACATCAGAATAGGAGAAAACACATGTCAACCCAAACAAAGGCTGCCGATAGCGCCGCGTTCAATATTGGCTGGATCACTCTGCTGGTTATCTCAGGGTTAGCGACCCTCAACCACATCATGCTGCCCACCTACGGGGATCCGGTCACCTTTGCCCTCGGCTGGACGGGTTACAGCTTATATGCCACCGTGGTACTGGCTATTCCCTTTCGTCGGGGTGAAAGATGGGCCTGGTACTCGACCTGGATTCTGGTGATCGGGTTTGCTGCCCCGATTCTTATCAGCCAGGAGAGCTATGTGGTGGCGTATTTAATTGCCGC
This sequence comes from Anaerolineales bacterium, assembly GCA_045402985.1. Taxonomy (GTDB): domain Bacteria; phylum Chloroflexota; class Anaerolineae; order Anaerolineales; family Villigracilaceae; genus Defluviilinea. The sequence continues at coordinate 36,168 of JAXIPJ010000014.1, read as the reverse complement.
GGCCGTGATGGCATTGAGCCTGCTCCTAACCCGACCCGCTTTCTTCCGAAACGAAATGTAGACCTGCCGGCGCTGGAGCAGGGTAAGTGAGGGCTGGCTGCTGGTTATCTCAGTGTTAGCCTGCTCGTTAGCAATTGAGCCAATTGTCAGAACATCACGCTGAACTGTCTCACCTTGAGAAGGTAAGCAAAGGAGGCATAACCATGAACACTCAGACACACTGGGAAATCCGCTCTGGCATGATCGCGTTGGTTGGGTCATCACTATTGTTTGTGTTGGGCATCATCCTGCGCGGGCCGATACTTAGTGTCGCCATTCCCGCGTCCTTTAGCCTGGTCATGGACTCTCCTAATTATGTTGCGGGCTGGAATGTGATCTTGGTTGGATTCGTGCTTCAACTTTATGGGTTCTTCGGGCTGTACCGCTACCTCACTTACCAGGCACAGAACCTGATCGCCTTGCTAGCATTTGCGCTGAGGATCGTGGGACTTGCGTTCTTTCTGCCACTAGCCTCATTTCTTGCCGTCAACGTGCCTGTGATCGCTAAACTCTACCAGCAAGGCAATCAACAGGCGCTCACCGTTTGGGAGTCCAATTTCACCGGCCTTGGATTTGCCCTAATGACCATCTCGGCAATAGCTGCCATCATTGGCGCGATCCTATTTATGATTGCCATCTGGCGGGATGGGAGGTTGCCCAAGTGGACAGTCGTCATCTTTGCGTTGAGCGTCCCCCTGCTGGCTGGCTTTACCTTTACAACCGAATTGCTGGGGGCAGTACTTCTGCTTATTAGCACAGCAATGATGGCTTGGAAAGGATGGCAGGAATCCGCGGCAGGAACGGGCTAACAAAGCGCGCACCCGCGATGCGGACCATCTCATCCCGTGAAAGGGCTTTAGATGTAAAGTAGTAGGAGGCAAGTACAATGACAAGTCAAATGGTACTCCAAGAGAATCGTGTCCCCCGGGCAAGTTGGATCATTCTGGCGGTCGTCGCGAAGCTTACCGTGCTGTCCGGATTGTGGGTCGGCCTAACGCCGGTCGGCTCTCAGACCGAGCTGAGCGGCCGTACCTGGGAGGAGTTTGCCGCGGCAGATCCAGAGGTGGCAAGAATATACTCCATGGATCTGGTTTTGCTGGGCATGACATTCACGGCCTTTGCCATTCTAGGCACGATATTGAGTCTCATACCCTACCGACGCGGAGAGAGATGGGCGTGGTTTGCGTTATGGCTCATTCCGCTCGTGCATGGAGGCATAGCGCTCCGAATGCTGATTGATCAATACAGCGCCGGCTATGTATACCTCGGACTATTCATTATCTCGCTGATTGGAATATTGATTCCGATCCGGAGATTTCGATAGGCCTGGAAGGCGAGAGTACTTCCGCTTAACACCCGTTGCAGTTGACCGCGCTTAGCGGCAACTCTGGAAAACGAGCATACGGTAACTCGTTGTCTTGAATCCAGAAAGAGAGGTTCTTATGAATGCAGATCAGATGAAAACTGGCCAGGGCCGTTGGCTCGGCCTTGCTGCAGTGCTTTATTTCCTGAGTCTTAGCTGGCCAGTGCACTTGCCCACGCTCCAGTACGTCATGCGCGAGGGGGTGCTTCCCATCAGGCATGTATTCGGGCAACCCATCCGCGCCTTGGGTGGTGGCTTCATAGAAGTCTGGGGATCAGAGAGCATCATCGCCTCAATCCTAGCCTTTGGTGTGTTGAGCGCGTGTGATATCCTGGCTGGCTATTGGCTCTGGAAGCGACAACGGAGAGGAGGAATGCTTGCGCTTGGTCTCTTGCCCATCTACTGGTTCTTTGCGATAGGGTGGGTGGTCCCCTACATGTGGCTCATTGGAGCGCTGAAAGCAATTGCACTGGCGTTTGGCTGGAAAAGCCTGCGAGGAGAAACAGCATGAAAAACTGGTTTATGTCTCTGAACGGAGCCATTACACTATCCGTTATTGCGCTTCTCGCTGTCCTGGCGCGGCTCACCTTTCTGGATGCGCTCTTCGTAGCTGAATTTAGAAGTGGGTTCAGCGCAGACCAGCCGGGGCCAATAGCGGTGTCCATGCTGGGGTTTATGGTTTTCGTCGGCGGCTGGATTTGGGCGTTGCTAGCTGCCAGAGGCGGTAGCCGGGCTGGGATGATCGTGGGTTTCATGTTTAGCTTGCTCGTGGCCTTTGGTGGTGGCCTGCTGACCCTATTGGTCTTCTGTCGTCCCGGAGGGTGCGCGGCCTGGCCGGTGGGGAATATCATCGTCTGGGTTGCGTTGATCGCCGGACTGGCGGCCAGCATCGCGCTGGGACAACAATATTTTGTTGCCCGGCGCTAAATTGCATGACAACCTGACAGTACTTGATTTCTAAAGTTGAACCAACCGCCATCAGGAGTGTGGATCATGTCAAGCAAAACGATTGGATTCGCAAATTCAACAGCCGAAACGTTTTTCGAGCGTCACGCCTGGAAGGTGCTCTTATTTTTTAGTGTCGTTATGGCCCTTATTGGACTGCCCGACCTTCTGGCCGGTGGTTCCTTCTACCAAGTAGGAGACGTGGCTCTGTTGCAAGGGATCAGCGGCATGACGTGGGAGCAATTGGAAGCAACAAGCCCGAACGCAGCAGCCATGATTGACTTTAAGGTGAGAATGGGGGGGTTGGAATACCTGTTCCTCGGTCTCTTTAGTACGGCAATCGTGCTGACCGGCTTTCGGCGCGGGGAGCGATGGGCGTGGTATACCATGTGGCTTTTCCCATTTTTTATGGCATTGCACTCTCTCGTCATATTCAATGCCTATAAGCATCCGGAGGCTGGTACACCAGAGCCACTTGGCTCGGGGTTAATCATGTGCGTTCTTACAGCGCTGATGTTGGCGCTGTCCTATCGCAAGTTCTTCCCGAAATAGGATTAACCCAACGATGAAGATGCCTAAACCTCGGCGCGACAGCGACTGAGCTCGGGCGACAACTCTGATAAAGGAGCGTGGAGTGAGTTATTCGTTGTCCTCGCTTTACTATCTTCGTAAGATGAACGATATCCGCTGGAGCGGGCATCTGAACGCTGGTACAGCAAATTCTTTGATCCGTCCCTCTTGTTGAGGTTTATAATGATCTTACCCACAACGCACTCTCAAAATCATAACTGTAGCATCCCCATTACTCAAATAGCCAAAACAGCGCCGCATCATATAGCTGGTTGTGATTGTTGAGCTTTAGCGGTGATAAGGATCGCTATGATCGCGAAACCAGATAACAGAACGATGAGTACTCGAGTTGCTTCACGACTTGCCTGGGCAATATGGATACTCACCTGCTGTGTGGCACTTCTCACATTCCTGTTTATTTTCTTGAATTGGTTCACTTCGTTTCCTGTACTGTTTTGTTGCGCGGGCGTATCAGCGGTTCTGATCGTGAGTTTCAGTGTGACCAGTATAACGGTCGGCGCATTGATCGCCTCGCGCCGCGCTAGAAACCCGATTGGTTGGATCTTTGGCTCAGCAAGCCTGCTGATCAGCCTGTGGCTTTTTGCTTTTCACTATGCTATCTACACCGGCCTGACCTATCCCAACTCCCTTCCCGGAGGAGCGATGATGGCTTGGATGGGCCAATGGCTGTGGCTACCGGGCTGGGGTTTGATCGCTCTTATGTTCTTGCTGTTTCCCAATGGTCACCTGCCCTCTCGACGGTGGTGGCCCGTTGCCGCGTTCTTAACTGGATCTTGGGTTATCACTATGATATGTCTAGCCTTCCTGCCGGGGCAGCTGGAATGGAGCGTGTGGGTATATAAAAATCCCTTCGGAGTCGGCGGCGTGCTGGGCACCGCCCTGGGCAGACTTCTATCTGTTAGCTATCTACTCTCTTACCTGAGTTTCCTGGCTTCTGCCATCTCGTTAGTATATCGATTCTACAAAGCGGTGGGCATAGAGAGACAGCAAATAAAATGGATTGCATACGCGGGTGCTGTGTTCGGCCTGGCGTTTCTTTTCAGTGTTATTTTCTATGGTGCAGAATATTGGAGCGAGCCGGGGGTGCGAGTACTTTTTCTGGCTGTTAATGGATTCCCACTTGCGGTGGGCATTGCTATTCTCAGGTATCGGTTATACAACATTGACCTGCTCTTCAACCGTACATTGGTCTATGGCGCGCTGACTGCAAGTGTGGTCGGCTTATATGTATTGAGCGTGGGTGGATTTGGCATACTTTTTCAAACCCAAAACAATCTGCCAGGTATTGTCATCGCCATTCTATTGGTTGCCGTTTGCTTTCAACCGCTACGGCAACGCTTGCAGAATGTTGCCAACCGGTTGGTGCCCGTGCCGCAGTCCACATCGCCTTCAGAGCAAACCGAAGATAAGATCACAGTCTCGGAGGGCGCGATGTTGCGCCACAACCGCGTGGCTCTTGTCACTCTGGCCATCGCGTTTCTGCTCTTGACGCTTGGCGCTACTTTCGTCGTCATGCGCTTGATCACGCCGTACGACGACGCGCGCCTGCAACCGGGCGTAAAAAACATTTGGCATTCCAATGGAATTGTGATTTCACCGTTGGATCAACAAACGAATGGATTGCAAAAAGGCGATCTGGTTGTCGCCGTAAACGGACGCAGCCTTGAATCGTTCGCGCAATCGCTTTTTGACTGGTCTGCCCCGCGTCCGCAATGGAACAGAGGTCAAACTTTGATGTACACCGTCGTGCGAGACGGACGCACGCTCGACGTCGCGGTTATACCGACGAGTTATCCATTGTCGGCCATCTTTGCGGAAGAGTGGGGCGCGATTGTTTTTGCGATCTCAATCCTGCTGATTACGGGGTTCATTTTTTTCAAGCGCCCCGACGAAAGCTCGGCGCGCGTGTTGTTTCTCGGCGCGGCGGGAATGGCGAGCTCAATAATATGGGTATTCGGTTTGCAGATCAGCGACATCGTGGGTGCTGTTGGTTGGTGGCTGTACATTGCTGGGACAGCTGTTGGATATCCCCTGATGTTTATGACAATGTTGCACCTGTCGCTCGTGTTCCCACAACCACACCCAATCATTTTGCGTTGGCGCTGGCTGATCCCGCTTATCTATCTGGTGCCATACTCGATTCTGCTTGCGACGATGATCATCAGACGCGTGACAGCAGTGAGCACACTGCAATGGCTCGCGACCATCGGCAGCGCGGCTGGACCAATTCAACTGGTTTGTGTGATACTGGCGATCATCATCCACGCCCGTAACTATGGCTCCTTGCGCGATCCGATCAGTCGTCGGCAACTGCGCTGGGTGCTGTTCGCGGTCAGCGTTGCAGGAATCACCGGCATTGTATTCGGAGTCATCCCAGAGTTGGTAATGGGACACGCACTGCTGAGTTGGAGTGTGTTGGCATTGTTTGGCTTGCTGGTTCCGCTCGCATTGGGATTTGCTATTCTGCGCTATCGCCTGTTCGACATTGACGTCATCATCAATCGCGCGGTGGTCTATCTCACGCTGACCGCCATTGTGGTTGGCATCTATGTGCTCGTTGTCGGCTACCTCGGCGCACTGTTTCATGCGAGAAATGATCTCGCCATTTCGCTTATCGCTACGGGCCTGGTCGCCGTAGTCTTCCAGCCATTGCGACAGCGCCTGCAGCGTGGCATTAATCGCATGATGTATGGTGAGCGCGATGATCCATATGTAGTGCTATCGCGTTTGGGTCAACGCCTTGAAGCGGCGTACGCGCCCGAATCCGTCTTACCTACAATTGTCGAGACAGTTGCACAAACGCTCAAACTGCCCTATGTGGGGATTGCATTGAATCAGGATGGGGACTTCAAGATTGCAGCCGAGTTTGGACGCTCGAAAAACGAATCCATTAGCCTACCACTCAACTATCACGGTGAACCTGTCGGCGAGCTGATCCTCGCACCGCGGGCACCTGGAGAGCAGTTTACTTCGTCCGAACGGCAATTGCTTGACGATCTGGCGCGTCAGGCGGGGGTTGCAGCACATGCCGTGCGCCTCACAACGGACCTGCAACGCTCACGCGAACGACTAGTAGCCGCGCGCGAAGAAGAGCGACGCCGCCTGCGCCGCGACCTGCACGATGGGCTCGGGCCTCAGCTTGCCAGCCTGGCACTCAAATTGGAGACTGCCCGCAATCGCATGGCAAGTGATCCTGACACAGTTTCTTTGCTGACCGATCTCAGCATGCGTACACAAGAGGCAGTTGCTGACATTCGCAGATTGGTTTATGCGCTGCGTCCACCTGCGCTGGATGAGCTTGGCCTGGTTATGGCACTGCGTGAGGGAGCGACGCAATACAATCAACAGGGAACCAAGGGCGTGAATATTACATTCGATGCGCCCGAAAGCCTACCGCCTCTCCCCGCCGCGGTAGAGGTGGCTGTGTATCGCATCGCGCAGGAAGCGCTGACGAACGTCCTTCGCCACGCCGAAGCGCGCAATTGCTTCGTCCGCCTCAGGCTGGATGAGTCGAGGGGCCTTTTGTGTTTGGAAGTCCAAGATGACGGGAAGGGACTACCTATCAAACGGCGAGCAGGTGTCGGTTTGAATTCGATGCGCGAGCGCGCCGAAGAATTAGGCGGCACATTGACGATCACGCCAATCCCAACCGGTGGCACCAGCCTGATCGCGCGTCTGCCCTGCCGACCAATCAAACCCGCCCCCCCCGGGGATCAGCATGCGCTCGCTGCGTCTGATGAGGAGGTGTGAGGATGGACTCAGAGAGAATCCGTGTCCTGATCGCCGATGACCATCCACTGTTTCGCGATGGAATGCATGGATTGCTCGATTCTGTACCCGAGACGGAAGTCGTCGGCGAGGCGGCTAGCGGTGAAGAAGCGATTGCTTTCGCAGAAAGCCTCCAGCCGGATGTGATCCTGATGGATATCAAGATGCCGGGGGTCAACGGCTTGCAAGCCATGCGCGAGATTTTACACACGAGTCCACACATCCGCATCCTGATCGTCTCGATGCTGGAGGATGACGATTCAGTCTTCGCGGCCATGCGTGCCGGGGCATCTGGTTACCTACCCAAAGGCGCCAATCAAGCCGAGATGCTGCGTGCGATTCGAGCCGTGGCAAATGGCGAAGCCATCTTTGGGCCGGGCATTGCCCAACGGTTGATTGGCTTCTTCTCGGCCTCGCGCCCATCTGTGGCACCGAGAATTTTCCCCGAGCTGACAGATCGCGAAGCCGAGATTCTTGAATTGATCGCGCATGGTCGCACAAATGAGGAGATCGCTGAACAGTTAGTGCTCAGCTTGAAGACAGTACGCAACCATGTCTCGAATATTTTCAGCAAACTGCAAGTGGCAGATCGAGCACAGGCGATTATCCGCGCACGCGATGCGGGAATGGGATAGAAACGGGTTTAGCTTGCTGGGGTAAAGGAAAGAGGATAAAAGTAATTCCCTTGCTTTTCTAATTGGCAAAATGTATAATCCCAGCCATTCAGGAGTAGTAAGCGTGATGGTCGAGTACGAAGGTATCGAGACCAGTGACCTGAGAGAGAAGGAGACATAGGTCGAGTAGCGAAAGCATATCGAGACCAACGGTGGAAGTCTCCGCAGGGAAGCAACGCTGAAGTCGCCTGGAGTAATGCTGAAGAACATCAATGTTCAGTAATCAGTGGACAGTGAATCAGTAGAACGGCACGGGATTGCCCGTTACAGCAAATTCAAGAGCGTTGTTAGTTAAATGGTTAGATAGTTGAGTAGTGACGTGAGTGTTTTATTAAACTAAGAAACTACGGAACTAAAAAACTAATCAACGAATTGAGGTGGTACCGCGACACGCTTGTCGTCCTCACGATGGACGAGGCGTGTTTTTGTTTTATAAGGAGTCAAGTGAATCGCTTGATCAAAACCATGCTTACCATATTGGCTATCCTGTTGGGTCTTTGGCTTTTACTGGAGATCGGAATGCGCTGGTATGTTGAATCGCCATTGACTACGGATTTCTATTCGTCCGCGCCACGCCAGGGGTTATTGCCGCGGCAGAGTGAAACGGGCGTGAAGACTGTCAGCGGGTCTAGCTGGGTTCATTTGGGATGGGTCGCTGACCCGGATGCCGAGACGTATCGAATTGAGAAATTCGTAGATAGCGCGTGGAACGAGATTGGCCGCGCGGAATACGGTTCATTCCTGGTCCGTGATAGTGGTGGTCAGTTCAGGGTGTGGCGAATCCCGAAAAACGGAGGCCAGCCTGAAATCCTGGGTGAAGCGGTCGCGGATATAACTGGGAGTCCATCTCCAGTCTTTGTCCCACGTATCGCTGGTGAGTGGCAGACGCTGTTCCGTCCTGAAAAATCCGGCCATTATATCAACGATCATACTGTTTATCAGGATGCAGAAGGGAACTGGCGTTTGATCGGGATCACATCGAAAACGGATGGTGATTACAACCAGGAAAAATATTTCGCTGTGGGCACAAGCGCGGACTTCCCACCGGCGAGCGGAATGACAGAGGCTGAGCCAATTGCAGATTTTGGTGAACTTGCCTGGGCGCCGCACGTGATCCGTGCTGCGGAGAAGTATCATATCTTCTGGTCGCCGCACAAACTGCATCAGATGGAGTCGCAGGATGGAATCCTTTGGGAGAATCATGAAGTGACAATGCCTGCGCCGTTCCATAAGTTTTTTCGAGATGGGATGGTGTTACAGGTGGCTGAGAATCAGTGGTTGTTGTATTCCACTGCGCGCGGCAGGTATTATTCGCAGGTGGATATATACCAGTCGTTTGATCTGCGCGCGTGGCAATATATTCGCACAGCGTTATCGAGTGGCTGGGGCAGTGAGCGTAACTCGCCCTTTTCATCCATGGAGTCGCCATTTGTTGTGGATCATCAGGGACATTACTATCTCTTGCTCACTTACAACAACGACTCGTTCTTCTGGCCGGGAATTTTGTTGTTGTTCAAGGCCTGGCCGAATCCTGACAGTTATAATGAAACGCTGGTCTTTCACTCGGATAACCCCTATAATTTTGGTGTTTATCGCGGGCGCAATAATTCGCCCACTTTATTGACTGAGTTGGAGACGCACGGGCCCGAGTTCGTTTATAACCCCGATACGGATTCGTGGTACATCACGACCGCGGGCTGGCCCTGGGTTGCGAAACTTACCTCTGGCGAAGTGGCCGTCGCGTCGTTGGAGTGGCAAAAGAATCCGGAATGAATTGAAATGTCTGACACATTGGATTTTTTCAAAAAATCAGTTTCTCTCTTCCAGTTTTATCTGGAAATGGCACATGAGTTTCCAGATGATTTTGAAACGGTGCTGGATAGGCCTTTGAATTTCTTATGTGATGCTGAACAGGAGAACGAATGAATGTAAAACAAGTTATCCAGTCTCAATACCTTGCGGCGCTCGCCATGCTAAAGCAGGTCATTGTAAATTGCCCGCAGACAGTGTGGGATGCTCCGGATGATAAATTTAAATTCTGGAGCAAATCCTATCATGCCATCTTCTTCGTTCATTTTTATTTGCAGGATGCCGAGAAGGATTTTGTTCCGTGGGAAAAGCATCATGATCCTGACGGAGATATACCCTTCACAAAAGACGAAGTGCTCGAGTATCTGGCTTTTGCCGAGAAACAAGTTGTGGAGCGAGTCCCTGCCACGAATCTGGAGGCCGAATCTGGCTTCCATTGGTATCCGGTCAATAAACTGGAACTGCAGTTCATCAACATCCGCCATGTTCAACAACATACCGGAGAGTTATTTGAATGCCTGGGAACTCGTGAAAATATCGAACTTGGCTGGGTTGGTTACAATCGAACTATTAAGGAGCAGGAATGAGCAAAAAAGAATTACCGAAAGCCTATGATTTCAAATCCACCGAGCCGCGCATTTATGCGATGTGGGAGGCAGGCGGATTTTTCAAGCCGTGGAACGACCCAAACAAACCGGACTTTGACCCCACTGTGAAGCCGTTCGTTATTTCAATCCCGCCTCCCAATGTCACCGGCGAACTGCATCTCGGTCACTCCATGTTCGTGAGCGTCGAAGATCTGATGGTCCGCTATCATCGCATGAAGGGTATCCCGACGCTCTGGGTGCCGGGCACAGATCACGCTGGCATCGCCACGCAACTCATGGTGGAACGGAATCTTTTGCAGACCGAGGAAGTGACGCGTGAAGAACTAGGCCGCGAGGAATTCGTCAAACGCACCTGGGATTGGAAAAAGAAATACGGAAGCATCATTACGAATCAGATCAGGCGACTCGGCGCGTCCTGTGACTGGTCGCGTGAACGCTTCACTCTGGACGATGGGCTGAGTCTGGCAGTCCGAGAGGCTTTTGTCCGCCTTTACGAAAAAGGACTTATCTATCGCGGTCCCCGTTTAATTAACTGGTCGCCGGGCCTCAAGACCGCCGTCTCTGATCTGGAAGTGGAATATGAAGAAGAAGATGTGACGCTGTATTACTTCAAGTACATGATGAAAGATTCAGACCCCACAACGGGTGCAGGCGAATACATCCCCGTCGCAACGATCCGTCCTGAAACAATTCTGGGAGATACAGCCGTTGCTGTTCATCCAGACGATGACCGATATAAAAAATACGTAGGTAAATCTGTGATCGTGCCGATCCTTGGGCGCGAGATCCCAGTGATCGCCGATCATTATGTGTCGCGCGAGTTTGGCACAGGCGCGCTCAAGGTCACGCCTGGTCATGACCCGAACGATTATCTGATCGCGCAGAGACACAACCTGCCCATCATCTCTGTATTAGACCCGGAGGCACGGATCAATGAAACCGGCGGACTATATCAAGGTCAGGATAGATTCGAGGGTCGTGAGAATCTCTGGAGGGATATGAAGAAGGCGGGTCTGGTCATCAAGACCGAGCCGTATCGTACGACCATCCCGCGTACACAACGCGGAGGCGAAATTGTCGAGCCGATGATATCCACGCAATGGTTCGTGAAGATGGACTCGCTTGCCAGCGCGGCGCTCGATGCGGTGCGCGACGGACGGATAAAAATCGTGCCTGAACGATTCGAGAAGACCTATTTCAACTGGCTCGAGAATATCAAGGATTGGTGTATCAGCCGTCAGTTGTGGTGGGGACATCGCATCCCCGTTTGGTATTGCGCGGATGGACATATGACCACCGGCCGCGAAGACCCGACGCAATGCAGCACCTGCGGCTCGAAGGAATTGAAGCAGGATGAAGATGTGTTGGATACGTGGTTCTCTTCGGGCTTGTGGCCGTTCTCAACGCTTGGCTGGCCTAATGAAACACCTGACCTGAAATATTTCTATCCAACGTCCTACATGGAAACAGGCTACGACATTTTGTTCTTCTGGGTGGCGCGCATGATCATGCTGGGGCTGGAATTTACCGGTGACGCGCCGTTCAACACCGTATATCTGCATGGCACAGTCCGCGATCAGTTTGGGCGGCGTATGAGCAAAACAAAAGGGAATGGGATCGATCCGCTGTGGGTGTTGGATGGCGCGCCCGTCGAGGCGTTGCCCGACTACGCTCAAAAGGAATATCCCGACGGGTTACCCGCCATGGGAACGGATGCACTGCGCTTCACCCTGCTTACCGCCGGCAGCCCCGGCAACGACCTGAACCTCAACCTGGAGCGCGTCGAGTCCAACCGTAATTTCGCCAACAAAATGTGGAATGTGGGACGCTTTGTGATCTCAGCCATCTCTGCCCTCACCCCAACCCCTCTCCCGGGGGGAGAGGGGCGAAGGGGTGAGGGCCAGTACACTCTCGCCGATTCCTGGATCTGGGCGCGCCTCCAGCAGCTCATCCGCGATGTGGAGCGACTCTTCCAGGTCTTCCAATATGGTGAGGCGGGCAGGCAAATTTACGATTTCTTCTGGGGCGATTTCGCGGACTGGTACCTGGAAATTGCCAAAGGACAATTAGCAAACGAGTCCACGCGCGCTCAAACAGTGGATACCCTGGCGCGTGTGTTGGATATTTCATTGCGATTGCTGCATCCCTTCACGCCGTTTGTGACGGAAGAGTTGTGGGGTCACCTGCGCGGCGCGTTGCGAGAATCTCCGATCTCAGACTTAAGCAAAGATTGGCCCGAAGCCTTGATCGTGGCGCGCTGGCCCGAGCCGCGCGAACCTGAAGGCTGGGAGGAGGAAAATATCGCGGATTTCACTTTGATCCGGGAAGTTGTTCGCTCGATCCGCAATCTACGCGCGGAAATGAACGTGAGTCCTTCAAAGCGTCTGGCAGTAACGATTGTATCCGCTGAGAAAAGCGCGTTGTTAAAAGAACAATCATCCGTCATCGCGGCTCTGGCTGGTCTCGACCCGGCTCTCATTTCCAATCTCGAAGCTCTGCCAGAAAAACCCAAAGATAGCGCCGTGCTGGTGGTCGGTTCAGTGGAAATTTATCTCCCGCTGGTGGGCATGGTGGATCTCGCAGAAGAAAAGTCCCGCCTTGAAAAGGAATTGAAGGAAGCGCAATCTCACATCGAACGGCTTGAAAAACTTCTTTCCGGCGATTTTGCCAACAAAGCGCCCGCTGCAGTTGTGCAGAAGGAACGTGATAAGTTGGCCGCCTATAAAGATACGGCTGAAAAAATCAAAGCACAGTTGAAGTAAAATCGTGGAGCGGGATAACATCCCGCTCTATATTTAATTTATCTGACGGAGAGTCACATGGCAAAATATGACAGGAAAATGCAGGATCTGAAGACCCGCTTGAGCGAGATCTACGATATCGACATGATGCAATCTCTGCTGGGTTGGGATCAGTCAACGTACATGCCACGCGGCGGCGCGGAAGCACGTGGACGCCAGATGGCACTTCTGGCACGTCTTTCCACCGAGCGCAGTGTCGACAAAAAACTGGGCAAACTGCTCGATGACCTGCAGCCCTACGCAGAAAGTCTGCCCTATGATTCTGATGATGCCAGCCTGATCCGTGTGGCGCGGCGCGATTTTGAACGCCTGGTAAAAGTTCCCCCATCTTATGTTGCGGAAATTACTGAACATTCTTCCAACTCTTATATGGTCTGGACGGAAGCTCGCCCGGAAAATGATTTCAGGAAGGTTCAACCTTTACTGGAGAAGACCCTTGATCTCAGCCGCAAATATGGGGACTTCTTCCCTGGCTATGAACACATCGCTGACCCGCTCATTGACTTCGCTGACTATGGGATGAAGGCTTCATCGGTGCGTGCCCTCTTCGCTGACTTGCGCGCTCAACAAGTTCCGATCATGAAAGCAATTACTGCACAGGCCAGAGCAGATGATTCCTGCCTGCGTGGCAATTTCCCCGAAGCGAAACAGATCAAATTTGCAGAGGATGTCATCCGCACGCTCGGTTACGACTTTAACCGCGGCCGCATCGACAAGACGCCTCATCCGTTTATGACCAAGTTCTCACTCGGGGACGTGAGAATTACCACGCGCGTTAAAGAAAATTTCCTCGGAGAAAATTTCTTCAGCGTCGTACATGAGTCTGGTCATGCCATGTACGAGCAGGGGATCAATATGACTTATGAAGGCGGTCCGCTTGCAAACGGCACATCCGCAGGTATTCATGAAAGCCAGTCGCGTTTGTGGGAAAACCTGGTGGGGCGCAGTCGCGGCTTCTGGGAATTCTTCTATCCCCGTCTGCAGGAAATATTCCCTGAACTGAACAGCGTTTCACTGGATACTTTCTACCGCGCCATCAATAAAGTTGAACGCTCCCTCATCCGCACGGATGCAGATGAAGTGACTTACAATCTGCACGTCATGCTGCGCTTTGATTTTGAACTGCAACTGCTAGAAGGGTCTCTTTCCATCCATGACCTGCCTGAGGCCTGGCACGAACGCTTCGAAGCGGATTTTGGTGTTACTCCACCCAATAATAAGGATGGTGTGCTGCAGGATATCCACTGGTTTGCTGGCTTTATCGGCGGTTCCTTCCAGGGATACACATTGGGCAATATTCTCGGTGCGCACTTTTTCAACAGCGCTCTTACAGCACATCCTGAAATTCCGGATGAAATGAAACAGGGCAAATTCAAATCCCTGCACAACTGGCTTCAGGAAAACATCTATCAACATGGGCGCAAATTCACTGCCACCGAAATCGTGGAGCGTGCCACCGGTTCACAGATCACCATCGAGCCATATATCAATTACCTCAAAACGAAATACGGCGAGTTGTATCAACTCTGAATCGAGTTATAATCCAATTAATAAAATATCAACCTTCGGGGCAGGGTGACACTGCACTCCGTTGCAAGTGAATTCCCGATCGGTGGTAAAGCCCACGAGCAGACTCTTCGCTCCACTCAGAGTGACAAGTCTGCATGATCTGGTGGAATTCCAGAGCCGACAGTTACAGTCTGGATAAAAGAAGGAGATAGACTCACGCGAGTCTGATTCGACTTAAGTCCCCGGAAACGCAATTTGTTTTCGGGATTTTTGTTCGTTTCACACTTGACCGACGTCTGATTCCGCGCCCCGCAGCTTGAATCTCTGCGAGGCGCTTTTTGCTATCATCTCGTTATATGCTCCAGCCGCCGTCCTCGGCTGCGGTGATGTAGCGTGGAAAGATGAAAGGATCTTCGCACCTCAGAAAACACATGACCAAAAGACTTACTCTTGGATTTACCTCCCTCACCATCTTCCTGCTCGTCTGGCACCTCATCACGCGCTTCGGTGGGATCCCAAATTTCATTCTGCCATCTCCTCTTAGCGTATGGACTCGCTTTATCAGAGCCATCCGCGATGGAAGTTTGCCGCATCATGCAGGTATTACGCTCGTTGAAATATTACTCGGCCTTTTGATGGGTGTCATGTTTGCTACGATTGTGGGCTACCTCCTGGCAAAGTCGCGTTCGCTCGAGAAGATATTGTCCCCATATCTTGTGGCGAGTCAGGCCATCCCTGTCGTGGCGATCGCGCCGTTGCTCGTCATCTGGCTTGGAGACGGGATTCTCTCGAAGGTGGTCGTCTGCGCACTGATCGTATTTTTCCCTGTGCTTGTGAACACGGTTGTTGGCGTAAGAGCAGTCCCGACCGCGTTATATGACTTGATGAATTCGCTGCATGCCTCGCGTTCGCAGATTTTATGGAAGGTGGAAGTACCCGCATCTTTACCTGTCTTTCTCGGCGGCTTGCGCATTGGCGCGACGCTTTCTGTGATCGGCGCCATCGTTGGGGAACTGGTGGATGCCCAGGAGGGACTTGGCTTCCTCCTGCAGTTGGGAGATTTCCAATACGACACACCGATGGTGTTTGTGGCTGTGTTTACATTGATCGCTATGGCACTGATGTTGTATGGAATTGTGACAATGTTAGAGAAAAGATTTTTGAAATGGCAGGAACCCTCGCGCTGAGCGGAGGGCTGAGTGCAAGTCGAAGCCCGCAGACGAAGCGCGGTTATTGGCAAGACATATGCGCTTCGACTGCATTCCTCGCTGCCGCTCGTCATTCCGCTCAGCGCGAATAATAAGCAAAGGAGAACTACTATGTTTCGCAAGTTAGTTTTGATCACGCTTGGGCTGGCATTCGTTCTTTCGGCCTGTGCCAACTCTCAGTCCACGAATGAGGCGGGCGCGTTGACTCGTATTCGCTTACCGATGGGGTATATCCCAAACATTCAATTCGCACCGTTCTATGTCGCAGTCGAAAAGGGATATTTCCGCGATGCAGGCATCGAGCTCGAGTTCGATTACAACTTCGAGACGAAAGGTGTTGAATTGGTGGGCGCGGGTGAACTTCCGTTCGCCATCGCTTCTGGTGAACAGGTCCTGCTGGCGCGTGCCCAGGGATTACCCGTAACGTATGTGGCCGCCTGGTATCAGCAGTATCCCGTTTCGGTGGTTGCGAAGAGCGAGTTGGGTGTTCTGGTTCCGCAGGATCTAAAAGGGAGGAAAGTCGGTCTGCCAGGCTTGTTCGGCGCGAACTATGTGGGCTTGCGCGCCTTGCTGTTTGAGGCGGGCATAAGCGAAAGCGATGTGACCCTCGATGCTATCGGCTTCAATCAAGTGGAACTTATGGCGACGGGACAACAGGACATTATCGTTGGGTACGCGGCGAATGAGCCCATCCAATTGCGCGCACAGGGAATAGCAGTGACTGAAATGCGCGTGGCTGATTATGTCCAACTGGCATCGAATGGAATTCTGGCCAGCGAAAAAGTGATCGCAGAGGATCCTGAGCTGGTACGTGTCTTCGTCGGCGCGTTCCTGAAAGGACTCGCAGATACGATCGCGGATCCAGATGAAGCCATTTCTTTGAGCGCACCATCCATCCCAAACTTTGCCGACCTGGATGCGGATGTGCAAAAGCAGACACTTGAAATATCCATCGAGCAATGGAAGGCGGAGCGTTTGGGTTATTCTGACCCGCAGGCCTGGGAGAATATGCAAAACGTTTTGCTCGATATGGCTTTGATCACCGAAGAACTGGATTTGACTAGGGCGTTTACGAATGACTTCATTCCGTAAATAAATTTGCCACAGAGTCGCGGAGACATAGAGAATTAAAAATCTCTGTGGCTCCGCGTCTCTGTGGCTAACGAATCATGTCCCAAATCCCTATCCTTACTATTCGCAACTTAAGCGCCGTCTTCCCCGATAACAACGGCGGATTGCGCGCGCTGGAGGATATCTCCTTCGATGTTCATGCGCGCGAATTCGTTTGTGTGCTCGGGCCATCGGGTTCCGGCAAGACGACTCTCCTGCGCATCCTCGCCGGGTTGATTCCCCAAACATCCGGTTCGTTTCGGTTCCACAATGGAGAACAGCCCAGCATCGGCATGGTCTTTCAACAGTCGAACCTGATGTCCTGGCGCACCGTGTTGGACAACATCAAACTTCCGCTTGAAGTCTTAAATATCGACCCCTATAGCGCGCAGCTCAAAACGCAGGAAATGGTCGAACTGGTTGGGTTGGATGGATTCGAAGACTCGCTACCACGCGATCTTTCAGGCGGGATGGCACAACGCGTGGCGATTGCGCGGGCGCTCATCCATGACCCTGACCTGCTTCTGCTCGATGAGCCTTTTGCATCGCTGGATGCCATGACCCGCGAACGTATGTGGAACGAGTTATCGCGCATCTGGCAGGCGCGCCAAAAGACTGTCATCATGGTGACGCATTCGATCAATGAATCATTGTTTTTAGCAGATCGCGTTCTGGTATTAACTCAACGCCCCGGTAAAGTGAAACTGGATCTGGAAGTGGATTTGCCGCGCCCACGCCCCGATGACATCCGCTACACCCCGCATTTTGGGAAACTGGCTCGGAAGTTGCGAGAAGCAATTGAATAATCAATGTCATACATCGTCCCGAAGGTTTTTGATAGACATTGTTAAGCCATTCAAGCCTTCGGGACGTTTTTGTTATTTACGGCGTAACCCACACGACGAAATCCAACCCGGTCTTTTTATATTGCCCTGTAATTTTCCAGCAGCCTAAGGTAGGAAAATCCACGCCAACCAGCATGGCATCGCCAATATCCCTGGCGAAGGCATTTGTGGCTCTTGAAACTTTGAGCAGAGGTGCTTTCGCATCCAGTCTTTCACCGAACACCACAAGTTCAGGTTCAAGTTCATCCTTTAACGAAAACAAGCTGCTCCACCAGAATATTTTTTGTGCATATCCCTCCGGGTTATTCGGCAGACCTGCCCACACTCCATTTGTAGGGAGCGCAGTCCATAGATGCTCGGAGCCATACCAGAATTCACTGGGCCACGGCGCGCTGGGCGAATACGGAGCAGGCGCTTCAAAGGATGTAGTATTGGTGATTACTGGGCAGTCCGCGGGAGGATCCTTTGATAAGACTTCAGGAATTGTGGTCTGTTCTGCTTTTTTAGGGGCTTCGGCGAGTACAACTTCGTTCGACTGAGCGACAGCACTTCCAGCGCATCCCACCAAAAGCGATGCGAGAACGAAGATTGAGAGGGTGAAATATAGCCTGTGCATAGACATGTCTTCTTTCGGATTCACATCTTATACACCACAAAAGTCGGAGAAGTTCCAGGCTAGAATACAAAAATGCGCTGTAAAGCGCATTTTGGAAATTTGTGAACAACAAGAACCATTATTTGATGAAAACGCATCCCTGCTGCTAAAAGGGCGCTATCCGCCACATACAGTTCCTTATTCAGGCTTTTGTTTTCTTTTCTTTTCGCTTTCCTGTTGTGCACGGTCTTCCTCATTGAAAGATACGTCTTCTCTGCGGGCTGTGCGATAGTCAGAGATGCTCCTGGATAAAGATGCCCAGGCTGCGCCCACTCCACGCTCGTCCTTATCATGTGCCAGGACGGAGGCTGCATATATACCATGTTCTAATGCATCGCCAATAGCATCCAAGTCGGCACTTAAGAAGACAAACTGCCAGCTTGATTTTTCCTGCTTCTCCCTGATCATCTTCCCGACTTGATCTTTTCTGAACTCACGGCTGGAATTTTCCTGTCCGTCCGTGATAATGACCATAACCACGCGTGAGGGTCGTTCAGCTTCAGGCAGATCGCCTAGGCTCTTTTCCAGATCATTGATTCCCCGTCCCATTGCATCGAGAAGCGGTGTCGATGCGCGTGGAACGAATGTTTCCCGGGTCAGTTCTGGAATTTCTGACAAGGGTTTGAATCGGTGCACGATCTCATAGGGATCCTGTGAATCAAACTGCACTAGGGTTAGCGTTGCCAGCCCCGATTCGGCTTTCTGTGCATTCAGGAAGGCATTAAAGCCTCCGATCGTATCATCGCGGATAGATTCCATCGAACCAGTTCGATCAAGGATGATGGCAATGTGAGTGTAATCTTCTTTCATCTTTTCCTTTCTTTTATGCCTGTGGTTATGCTTCCATCTCTTTCATTATAGGACTTTATGATATTGCTCACATATTAATTGAATGACCATATTGCGTTCCTAAACAGATTATATGGATTAAGATACGACCTGAAGTTTCCCCTCATACCGTACTACCAGGCCCATAAGCCAGTGTTTTACTTCCACATGGAAGCAAAAGTCGTCGCCATCGGCATATTCATACACGGTGGCGTTGGGAGCGAATGCGAGAGGCATCGGGATGCCGAGGACACTCCATCGACGTGTGACCGAATGTAATTTTCCCTGCTTTAAAACTAAAGCCATCCAAAACGCTACCGGACCAAACTTCTCGACCAATAGTTTGTCCGCGTACCCTTGCCCTTCCAATTGAAGCGTTGAAAACTTCCTGCCTGCAAAATCTCTTTGCCAGATTTCACCATTTTCTATTCGGTGAAAAGAAACCTTAACAGCCACATGCTCACCTGTCTGTGGAAAACCATATACTGCCCCGAGCAAACGCGCAAATAAATTCCTTCCTGTTTCGACGCGCGCCAGTCCCTCAGCTTTTAATTCCTCAGATGTGACATTGTGCAGCGCCGCCAGAGGCGCGGGCAACGAGTCCCAGGCTTCACCAAGGATCCGCTTGTAAAGAGGGACAGGTTCTGCATCCAATCTCGATTCACGTTCACCTGTGTAAATCGTACGGCTTTTGAAAATCGCCTCATAGTCGGAGACTTCCAACTCGCTCGTCGCTGGCCGCGCGCCTGATGTGGGCTTTTTACCAGCCAGGCATTGAAGGATGATTGCCTGGACTGCCATTGAAGGGATGAGGGGACCATCGCCTCCTTCTGCTAATAGGTGCCAGGAACGTTCTATCTTTTTTCCGCCGTTATCTGTTCCCTCAACGGACACGAACATTCCTCCTCGATGTTCGCCCCAGCGCAGCACATTGATCACAATTTGAAACAGCGGCGCAAATGGAAGCAGTGTGGGAATAATTTTGAGTCGTACCAGACATGCAAGACTAATTAACATTCTGTGCAGCACTTCGGGAACGGGACCCGCTCCCAGCCAGACCGAGTCAACCTCTGGCCATAATTCTGGAAGTACTTGTAGATCAGGAACATCCACGAGAGAGAAAAGTGTATTCTTAAGCGGCATGTAGCCTGGTGGGCAGATTGTGTATCGCATGGTTTCTGTCAGCGCGTACGCTGTTGCCTGTTTTCCATCTCGAACGAGCGTGATTCGTTTGCCCGAATATCCGGCGATTGCGCGCAACACATTTAAGCCTACGCCTGCATATGGGGAAGGCGCAATGCCTCCTTTGATTGTATTGATTCGTGTCAGACCATGCGAGAGCTTTCTCACTACTGCGGCCGTCAGAACAGGAAAGCTGCTGACTCCCGAAAGGACAAGGATATTTTGAGCTTTGGCTTCACTATCAAATTGGCTGATTCCTTTTACAAAATCGGATCCATCAGCCAGGTCCATATAATCCACCCTGTTTGCGATACAGCCTTTTACGACACGATATGGATCATCTCCATAATTTTGAAATGGGCCTGTTGCATCAACCACGATGTCTGGATTGATTTCCCGAATTTGGAACTCAACGTTCGCATTACGATCAAAAAAGACAGCTGTCTTCTGTGCCCCTGATGGCAAGCCATCACAGAAGTTTTTTGCTTTTTGTATGGATCTCCCGGCAATTAAAAGGGCCAATCTTTCATCCTTTGCAAGCAGGTAAGCAAGCCTGCCTCCAAATGTTCCATAACCACCTAGGATCAATATTTTCATTCACTTTACTCCAATAGCAAATTGATCAGTATGAATTTTCCAAAACCCTTCTCATTGCATCCACTGCTTATACAAGCCAGGTATCAAATACCTATTCGTTAACGTCAGACAGCTCTCAATTACAATGTTATTCTTTCCCCGCAATCGTGCAAAACGCCTCAAGCCGATAAGGGAATCCATCGGCTTCTTTTTGCGCCTTTACTTTCTCGAATGCCTCTGCTTTGAGTTGCTCCAACTCCTCGGAGCTTAGTTTTTCCAACCCCGCGCGCCCGGAGATGGACCACACCACATTCCACCATTCTTCCTCATCCCGGTAAACCATATCAATTTCTTTGGTGCTAATTTGTATATCTACAAAGCCAGCCCGAGAGAACCATCCTTGAATTTCATCGGGTTTATCAAGGCTTTGTGAACCTAAACTGATGGTGGCTCCGTATGACTTGCGTAGATCTTCGAACCAATCCCAGCGTTCATCGTCCTCACCCCAGGTTGTGACGGCGATGTGCCCATCGGGTTTGAGCACGCGGCGGAATTCGGAGAGGGCGCGGTCAAGATGTGGAAAAAACTGCAGGGAAAAGCCGCACAGGACGAAGTCGAAGGATGAATCGGGGAAGGTCAGATTCTCTGCATCCATTTGACGCGCCTCAGCTTGTTTGAGTCCGCGTTGCTGAATTTCTATGTTAGTCTCACGCGCCATGCCCTCAGCCAGATCAATGCCAATCACTTGTCCCTTGGGACCAACGCGCTGCGCGGCAGGGAATAACACCGCGCCACGCCCGCAGGCTACATCCAAAACCCTCGCTCCTTCAGGGATTTGCGCCGTTTCCACCAGCCACTCACCGAAGATGGGGAAGTAACGGATGCGCTCATAGCTCGAGGCCGAGCGTGTGAAGACGCCTTGTAGAATATCTTTCTTGTTTACTGAATTGAATTCCATATCTTTTCCTTTTATCGCCGCTTCGACTGCGCTTCTCTCCCCATTTTGGTTTCGTCCTGAGCGGAGGGCCAAGCGGTTGTCGCGAAGCCCATAGTCGAAGGACGCTCCGCTCAGCGCGAGGCATATTCATAATCGAAATGACTATTTCTTCTCGCCTTCCTTGTAGGGCCTCAAAGCAAATGCAGACCAGGTGTCATTGACCGAGACAAGGTTGACCCATTTCAAGTCCAATTTCTGTAAGCTGTCCCAGCCTTTATCGCGCGTTAGATCGGTTTGGATTTTGGATGTCCCTTTTGGAAATGAAATCCATAATATGGCCTGGGGCTTCAACGCTTTCGCAGCTTTTGGCGCGAGTCCATCCATTTCTGCTTTGTTCCGGACGAAGATTTGGATCCAATCGAATTTGCCGTTGAGAGTGGGCGATAGCGCGGTATCATGCCTCAAGGTATCCACATAGTTTTCCGGCGCGTTAATGACGGCGGCTCCCAGTCCAGACTTGAGCTTCATCTTTTTTGCGAGAGGGGATTCAGCTATAGTGTCTCCTTTGTTTTCGTAAACCCAGCAGGGGCGACCCGCCAGGGCGTAACACTTAAGACTTCGGGCAAAGGCTCATTGTGAACAAAAATGCTTGCAGGCGTTGAAGAGTCGCCCATACGCTATATCTTTAGCAACATTTATGCTCTTATCGGCTCGAGCGAAATCATTTTTGACTGCACGCTGAGGTGACTTAACAGATGCTGAGTCACCTGAGTGATCTCTTCCACCGCCTGATCGAACGCCTCCTGATTGACTTTTGACGGCTTCCGATACCCGCTCACTTTTCGCACAAACTGCAACGCCGCCGCGCGGATTTCATCTTCCGTGGCTGGCATCTCCACGTTTCGTAATTGTTTGATACTTCTGCACATGTGACCTCCATTTCACCTTTTTAGCTTCCATCACGCGTCGCGGTCGAGGATCTTTGCAACATGGCGACGGGTGGTTCGAGATTTTTCTTTTTCCTTGATCAAATACCAGGCCTCCATCTTGCCTTTGCCTTTGACCGCGATCTCGCCAATATATTCACATTCGAAATTATCTTTTACCAGTTCATATGTTGTGCGCGTGATCTGAATTTTACCGCTCGCGCCATGGCTTTCCATGCGGCTGGCTGTGTTGACCATGTCCCCCCACAACGCGTAGACAAATTTTTTGCGACCGATTACGCCTGCGATGAGCGGCCCCGAGTTCAACCCGATGCGGATCTCTATGGAATGCCTGCCACCCAGGAATTCCTGCCATTTGACATATTCCAACATTTCCAGTGCCAGGTGAGCAAGGACAATGGCGTGATTTTTTCTGGGCACTGGAACGCCTGCCGCCACCATATAACCATCACCGGCCACCTGAATTTTTTCCACGCTGTATTTATCCACCAGTTCATCGAAGTGGGAAAATAATTCGTTGAGCATATCCACAACTTCAAGTGGTCCGAAGCGGGCGGAAATGGGTGTGAAGTTTACAATATCAGCGAACAGAACGCTGGCCGAACTGAATTCCTCCGCGATGGTGTCACTGCTGCGCTTTAGTTTTTCGGCGATCCTTTCAGGCAGCACGTTATAGAGAAGCTTGTCAGATTGATCGCGCTGCGCCTCTATAGCTTGCTTTTGCAGGAAATCCCTGCGGGTATAGCGTTCAAGGTTGTAACTTGTGAAGATGCCGATAATATTCGCCCCCAGAAAGAAAAAGTTATGCATCGTAAAAATAACAATGCCAGTCTCGGAGGCCAGTAATTGCTTTACTTCGATGCTGGCATATTCATAGCCTGCCATAATGATCAGGTTTGCGATGACCGCATACCAGAATCGCAGGCGGGACAGGCCGTAGGCCCACATGGACACCAGGATGAGTCCGGTGAAATAAAATCTGCTGGCGAACTCTGCGTCCTGTGTAATTGCAATGATGGTGGCGATCCCCAGGCCGGAGACTGCGATGACCATACACATCAACAACTGAGTATATTTCTGAAATGGGACTGTGTAGGTCATGATCAGTGCAAAGATAATGAACGGTGCCACAATTGCATAGCGAATGAACCAGACGGTATTTCTGGAAATGGGCACGGCATAAATATCCAGGATGCCAAACAGGGAATATAAAACAAGACCCAATACCAGCGCCAGCCGCGTGGTGGAAACCGTGTTGGCGTGATATTCTTCACGGAATAGTTTTTCGATCTCGCGTGGAAATCGGAGTTTATCTGCGTAAGGGTAAAGAGATTCGAACATGAGTCACGTTCCCATAGTAACGACTTCAGTCGTTTTTGACAAAATCATCCCAACCTTTATCGAAATCGACAGGTGGTATATATGCCAGCCAATGTTCTTGAAGCCAGTCTTTGCCTTTTTCTTCGTAATAGATTGTCAGAGTTGACCATGGCCATTCATAGGGATCGCTCACGTATCTATGCTTTACTGGATTGTAATGGATGTAGTTGAATGCCACATGAAGATGAGCATCGTTTCTTATGTATGTGTCCGCAAACTTATACCAGACACGCCGCTTTCCTGTTAGGTTGTCTTCGATATTCCATTCACGCGATATTTTGCCATGTAGATGTTTGAGAGTAGCAGATATATCGTCCAATGATTGAATTCTTAGCAAAACGTGATAATGGTTTGGCAAAACCACCCCGGCGATTAGTTCTTCAGTGATCTCTTTGATTGCACTTAATAACCGTATTTCAAATTCTGTTCGGTGTTTTGGGGAATTCATAATCGTCCGATGCTCAAAATTTGCGACCGAGATCATATAAACCCCTGCATCTCGAAATGGATGTGGAGGCGCATGTAATGGGTAACCACGCTCGCTACGATAACGAACGAGTTCCTCGCGTTCTTTGAGAGATAGTTTACGATATTCGTAGGGCATAGTGATTATTACGGACGACTGAAGTCGTCACTACGATTTATATCTTCGGCAAATCCAGCAACAAAACTTCTGCCAGCATTCTCGAATTTACATTCCTTTCCATCTTCTCCAAAGCGTTTTCCAGGCCGCTAACGACTCGACGGGCGGAGGATAGATCCATTCGGTCTGCCAGATCTTCGATCTCCATGTTACGGTCAACGTTGACCAGCGGACTCCCTGCTTGCGCGGTGCGCAGCATTACGTCGCGCCAGTAGGATAACCAGATCAATATCGCCTGCCGCATGGACTCTTTATCTTTTGCCAGTTTATCTGCATAAGCGAATTTTTCCACGCGTGAGGCAGGGATGAGGGTCAGCAAATCGTTCAACCGCTGTTCGCGCTTCTCAAGCAGAGAGTCATTTTCGATCAACCGGAGAGCGTACCCAAACCTTCCACCTGAGATATGGGCGATCAATTTCGCCTGCCCAATTTCCATTCCTCTATTTTCTAATTCTTTTTGAACTGCCTCGATCTTGAGCGGCCTCAACCGCAGCACTTCACAACGCGAAACGATGGTGGGTAATAATTGTTCAGGGTTATCGGCGGTCAATATTAAAACGGCATAGGATGGAGCTTCTTCGAGCGTCTTCAACAAGGCATTTGCAGCGTTGTCGTTTGCCTGTTGAAACCGCAGGAACAAAGCGACGCGATAATTTGCAATATACGGCTTGAGAGTCAACGAGCGCCGCACGTCACGGATCTGGTCCACTTTCAAGGTGCCGCCTTCAGAGTCAGCTTGCACCACGCTCAGATCCGGATACTGCATGGCGTCGATCTGTTTGCAGTCGCGGCACTGCCTGCAAGGGATTCCCGCCTTGATGGGTGTTTGGCAGTTCAATGCCTGGGCGAAGCGCAAAGCTAGTGAACGGCGGCCCAGCCCGGGAGGTCCCGCGAAGAGATAGGCATGGCGCGTCGTCCCATTGACGACATGCTTCTTTAACATATCCACGGCCCATTCGTGCCCAACTAAATTCCAGTTATCAGTCATCAGAAATCAATCGTAAATCGTCAACCACAAATCGTCAATTACCAATACCTATTCCTGTCCTGCTCTCAACCGCAAAAAAGATTCAAAACGTTCAGGATGCACGCGCCCATCTTTCACCGCGGCCAGCACCGCGCATTTTGGTTCATGCGTGTGTGAGCAATCGCTGAACTGACAGTTTTGCACCAACTCGCGCAATTCAGGGAAATACGCTTCCATCTCTTCAGGCTCGGTATCCCACAACGCCAAAGATTTCCAGCCCGGCGTATCTGCTACATATCCGCCGCCCACCAACGGGAACATCTGGCGCGTCACAGTAGTATGTTTGCCTTTGTCCATCACTCTGCTGATCTCATTCACTGCCAGCCCCAGCCCGGGTTGGATCACATTTAGCAAACTGGACTTGCCCACGCCGCTTGGCCCAGCCAGTGCAGAAATTTTATTCTTCAACGTATCGTGCAGTTCATCAATGCCCGCGCTGGTCTTGGTGGAAGTGTAGATCACACGATAACCCAGCGGCTCATACAAACCAAAAATTTCTTTCGCGCTGAGCGGAGACGAAGCGTTATCTATCAGGTCAATTTTATTTGCGACGATAACAGCAGGCACGCGTTGTTTTTCAGCAATGACCAAAAAACGGTCCAACATTCTCAATTTTGGATTCGGATGCGCGCACGCAAAAACGAAGACTGCCTGATCGGCATTTGCCAGCAGAACTTGTTGATACTGGCCCTGTGGCCTCGGGTCCAACCGGACGATGGCCTGTTTCCGTTCTTCGACCTCTTCTATGGCCCCGCTTCCATCCGTTAACAAAGTAATTCGGACGCGGTCTCCAATTGCCGCCAGATCGCCCATTGCCCGGCCGCGCTTCAACTTGCCGCGCAGTTGGCAAACAATAAAGCCCTGCCCGGTTTCGACTGTAAAGAAACCAGACTGGGCTTTGATGATCAATCCTTGTAACATATTTTCGTTTGTCAAATATTAATCCTCATCATGCTCCGCCGCCGTCCCCGGCTATGGGAGCGTATCGCTTATGGTTCCGGCGTCTCGGTTGGGATGCCGCCGAACGGCGTCGGTGTTTCTGTCACACCGAAGTTGGACTCGAACCAATAAATGGTCCGAGGTGAGCCGAAGTAATACGTTTCGACAATGCGCTGGAAAACCGGCGCGGCCCAATCTGACCCTTCACCCTGATTCTCGAGGATGACAGCAACTGCAATATCTGGCAGGCCCGAACTTTCGCCCGCCAGGGTATAGCCAGCAAACCAGGCGTGAGGGTCGCCGCTCCCGGATTCGGCTGTACCCGTCTTACCCGCCACAGGGATACTCAGCCCGCGCAATCGAAAATTAGCCGTGCCACGTGAGTCTCGCACCACATTGATCATCGCCTCCTTGAGGATCTCCATGCGGAAGGGCTGGATCGGCAAAGTGCCGCGCACTTCGGGGATAAAGACGTTGGTGGGTTCGCCTTCAACTGGTTCGATTTTTTCCACCAACTGTGGACGATAGAGCGTGCCACCGTTGCCCAGCGCGGCCATGAACACTGCAACCTGCAAGGGCGTCACCTGCACCTCACCCTGCCCAATCGCCTGGTTAACTACGTCGATCTCTGTGGGCGGGTCAATGATCTGGCCCGAGGCTTCGGTGATCTGTTCGATGCCAGTGGGTTGACCGAGACCAAAGGCGCGCGCCATATTTGCGATATCATTCTGGCGGTTGTTTTGGAACAGGGTATAGCCTATGTGCCAGAAATATGGGTTGCAGGAACGCATCAGACCTTCGGGCAGGGTCAGAGGTCCAGAAGGAACGCTGTCGGGTGTATTACATTCGAGCCCGCGTTGTTTTCTGTCCTCACAATGCTGCCAAGTCCAGTCGTGCCGGACCCCGTCTGACAATACTGCCCAGTCGTATTGACAGTCAAAGACTGATTCACGAGTGAATAAGCCACTTTCCATGCCAGCCGCCATGGTGATCACCTTAAATACCGAACCCAGCGGATATTGCCCTTGCGCGGCGCGGTTCAACAGCGGGTCGTCTGTTCTTTGGAATAGCTCTGCGATATGATCCGAGCCATTCGGGTTGTTTGTTTCAAAAATATTTGAATCATAATCGGGTGAAGATGCCATGGCGAGCACGCGCCCGGTATCGCGTTCGAGCACAACCACCGCGCCCCTGAATCCTTTAATGGCTTCTTCTGCATAATACTGTAAATTGCTATCAATAGTCAGGTAGACTGAGTCCGCGGGCTTCGGCTCGCTCTCACCCACGCGCGTTACGATCTGCCCGGTGGTCGGGCTGATCACATAAAGTGTGCCACCGCGCTTCCCGGCAAGATAATCCTCCGCCCAAAGTTCAATCCCAGCCTTTCCCACGCGTGCATCCTGGGCATAGCCGAGCCGCCGATATTTCTCCACATCATCCACAGAAATGGGCTGGGTATATCCAACAATATTGGAGGCAGCGCCCTGCTGAAAATAATAACGCGAATTGTAATCGTCCCATCCCAGGCCACTTGGAAAAACTGATCTAATGCGTTCGGATTCCTGACTGGAGGCTTCGCATAGTTGGATCGGGAACTGGGCCGGGGTATTAAAGATCTCCTCAGCCAGCGCTTCGGGGCTCTTGCCGCACAATCTCCAGACTTCTGAAAGCAATGTATCGCGGCTCTCATCTGTCACGTTGCCGGGGATGACATAAAAAGCATGCGCATCAGATTGTGCTGCGATCACATCTCCGTCACGGTCGTAGATATTGCCGCGTGAAGGAACGCTGTAATCCATGCGCAGCGTGTTGCCGCCCGCAAGCTCAGGCAGGATGAGTGAGTCGTCCCATTGAAGTTTCCACTCGTTGTTTTCCAATGCAAAGCGCGCGATCATCTCGCGTTGAATATCACCGACGAGAGCAGTGTGATAAGTGATACGAAAAGCAACCTCAGATGAATAGGGACTTACCAGTGACGAAAGCACTTCAGTATCAAACGAACCTGCGCTCATATTATCCAGCGCATCGCGGTTGCGTTTGGCAAAACCCTCCAGTGTGACTGCATCCTGGCTTATCTTGCTAAGCAGTGCATACATCGCGTTGTAATCTTCCACCTTGAAGGCCTCGAAGTAAGCCGTCAGCGCCGCGTCCGCGCTGGGCGCGTTGATCACAGTCACAATCGGTTGGGACAATGCTGTTTCCGTGGGGAAGATCGAAGCACCTCCACTGCACGCAGTTAAAAAAGTGAGGATGACGATAATATGTAGCCACCGGAGAAATTTCATTCTTTACCTTTCAAACTTTCTCTGAAATGTCATTGCGAGTCTTCGAGAAGCAATCTTCTGCTTGACGAGGAGACTGCTCACCTGCACTGCACCAAACGCAGTGAGGTGCAAGTGTCGCACAGAGCGGCTCGCAGAGACATGTTGCGTTTACATAACTCCACGCAAGATTCCGCGCGAGACAGGGCATTGATATTCGAGTAGAGTCTGGCAATTGACTGGTACATTGGCGCGCGGCGCGATTTCCATTTTGCGCATTGCACGCACTACATGACACATTGCCAGGCCCATCACGCTGGCATAACATCCGCTCATGTGGGCAACAGGCTGAAAGTGTGGATGCTGGATCGCGTAGGCGCCGGCTTTATCAAGCGGGTCGCCAGTTTGGACGTAGGCATTAATTTCATCGTCCGAGTAATCGCGCATTGGCACATCCGTAACGCAGAGTTCTCTCAAGAGGAGTCCATTGCTCAGACGCAGCAGTGCTACCCCAGTGTAGACTTGATGCGTGTGCCCGCGTAGTTGCGTCAGCATTCGCGCAGCCTCCGCCATATCCTTTGGCTTACCGAGAATATCCGCTCCATCCACAACTGCGGTATCCGCTCCGAGAACGACCTGGTCCGCATGTGCCTGGCTGGCCGCCGTGCGTGCTTTTGTTTCCGCGAGTCTTAAGACGTAATCGGCAGGCATTTCGTTCGCACGCTGGCTTTCGTCCACATCTGTGACTACGATGCTGAACATCCAATCAGCGAGGGCGAGCAGTTGCCGCCTTCGGGGCGAGCTGGATGCCAGCACAAGCAGGGATTTTTCGGTCACGGGAAAGGATTCTAACACAGCCCCATCGTCCTTTCGCATGCACGAATCTTCGTCTGACAACCTGCTTATTTTCTCGAAGCGGAAATCGCGGCATATGAGCGCATGGTAAAATGCCATTATATTGTTTGATTGTGGAGGCGTTGTGAAAGAGCTGGAAGATCGAATTTTACGCGATGGGAAAAATTTGGGCGGGGGAATTTTGAAGGTGGATAGCTTTGTGAATCATCAAGTGGACCCTCTTTTAATGGATGCCTGCGGAAGGGAATTCGCGCGGCTGTTCGCTGCGGTCCACGCGACCAAGGTACTGACCGCCGAGATCTCAGGCATTGCCCCAGCTCTGACGACCGCCATCCATCTCGGTTTGCCGGTTGTTTACGCTCGCAAACATAAACCGATCACCATGCCCGATCAGGTTTATCTCACGCTCGCCCCATCCCACACAAAGGGACGCATGGTAGAGTTGATCGTCTCGCCTGAATATCTTGCAAATGGCGAAAAGGTATTGATTATTGACGACTTCCTCGCCAGTGGACAAACCATTTTGGGGTTGGCGCGGCTGGCAGAGGCTTCTGGTTCAAAGATCGTTGGTGTTGGCGCGTTGATTGAAAAAGCCTTCGAAGGCGGGCGCAACGCGTTGAAAGAATTGGGTGTCCCCATCCATTCGCTGGCATGTATTACGTCAATGGAAGAGGATAAGCTGGTTTTCGGAGAGCCTGAGTGAGTCATTGCGATGTCACTCTGAGGCGCGTTCGTTGCGACCGACACTCTCCGGCACTCCCCGGCACCGACCCACCGGGGCAGGTGTGCGCCCGGAGCAAGTGTGCGCCGCACTGCCTGCCCAATGGGCGTGTTGCAGTGCAGGTGAGAGTCTCGCTATGTGCAGTAGAGATTCTCACCTGCACTCCCCGGCACCGACCCACCGGGGCAGGTGTGCGTGCGGTGCAAGTGTCGCTTCGCTCAGAATGACATTTCGTAAATAATATAATGCGTAAATTACTTCGATATTTCACTCCACTTATTGGCTGGATATTTGTACACATGAGTTTTGCCATCCCTGTAAAACGATTACGCGAGACAGAGACATTGATGGCATTCCATCATCCCAAGCCAGCTTACAAGTTTCACGTTTTGCTTGTGCCGAAAAAATCTGTTGCTTCGTTGAATGATATGGATGCAACTGATACAACGTTCCTCTCTGACCTGTTTGCCACCGTTCAAAGCCTGGTGGATGAATTCCATCTTGCCGCGTATCGTTTGATCGTCAACGGCGGTGAGTATCAGGATTTTCCGCAATTGCATTTTCATCTAATATCTAATGTAGGGGCACAGCAAGATTATTCATCGTCATGATCATTTCGGATTTTGCTGTGCCCCTACAGGATTAATTTATGGACTCAATCGCCATTCTCGATTTCGGTTCCCAATATGCCCAGATCATCGCGCGGCGCGTGCGTGAGGCGCAGGTCTATTGCGAGTTGTTCCCCTGGGACGCCTCGATGAATGATATTCTTGCCATCCGCCCCAAGGGATTTATCCTTTCGGGCGGACCCAAATCGATTTATGAAGAAAACGCGCCACACATTCAGGACTTTATCTTCAAAACAGGTCTGCCAATTCTGGGCATCTGTTACGGCATGCAGGCGTTGACGCACGCACTCGGCGGTGAAGTATATCCATCCTCCAGTCGTGAGTATGGTCAGGCTGAAATTCAATCGCTGGTATCCAATTCTCTGATCTCCAATCTTTCAACTGTGTGGATGTCTCATGGTGATCGCATAACCCGTATGCCGGAGGGATTTATCGCCTTGGCCAGCAGTGGCAACAGTCCTTTCGCCGCGATGGGCGATATGACCCGGAAATATTTCGGGGTGCAGTTCCATCCCGAAGTTAATCACACTCCGAATGGTTCACAGTTGATCAAACATTTTGCGCTGGAAATTTGCGGCCTTCGACCCAACTGGACGCCTGCCTCCATTATCGAAGAATCCATTGCACAGATCAGGCGGCAGGTGGGTGATGAATCTGTGCTGGTGGCCGTGTCTGGCGGAGTCGATTCGACCGTGGCGGCGGCGCTTGTGCATCGTGCCATCGGCGACCAACTCGTGGCAGTTTTTGTGGATACGGGTCTGTTACGCAAGGATGAAGCGGAGCAGGTCAACATGGCATTTCGGAATAACCTGAACGCTGAACTTGTCTCAGTGGATGCGGGCGACGAATTTTTATCCGCGCTGGAGGGAGTCACAGACCCGGAACAGAAGCGCAGGATCGTCGGCGAGAAATTTATCCGCATCTTCGAAGAACAGGCGAAAAAGCTGGGTCAGCCAAAGTTTTTGGTACAAGGGACAATTTATCCGGATGTGGTCGAATCCTCTGCCCCGGATCGGAATAAAGCCGAAAGAATAAAAACACATCACAATGTGGGTGGCCTGCCTGTGGATATGGAATTCGAGCTGGTTGAGCCATTAAGATATTTATTCAAGGATGAAGTTCGTGCGGTCGGTGAAGAGCTGGGATTGCCACGGATTTTAGTTTGGCGACAGCCGTTTCCGGGTCCAGGTTTGACCGTGCGCTGTCTCGGGGAAGTGACGCGCGAACGCGTATCCCGTTTGCAGGCGGCGGATGCCATCCTGATTGAAGAGTTATCCAAAGCGGGCTTTTTAGGCAGGCGCACTTCCTCCAGCAACTCTGCTGTCGGAAGAACAGGGCCGCTCACCACTGGGCGGACCGGGCCTTTACCTGTTCGAAAAACGGGTCCGCTGGCGGCTGAGCCGATCATCCCCGTTTCACAGGCATTTGTGGTTTTGCTGCCAGTGCGGTCCGTGGGCGTGATGGGAGATCAGAGGACTTATCAGGAAACGGCTGCGATCCGGGCCGTAACGACCGAGGATTTTATGACCGCAGACTGGGCGCGCCTGCCATATGACATTCTGTCAAAGGTGGCCAACCGTATAGTAAATGAAGTAGACGGGATTAATCGTGTAGTGTATGATATTACGAGTAAACCACCCGCAACGATCGAATGGGAGTGACGGTTCACGATTTGCGATTGAGGAGGAGCTGTGCAGTTTGATTTTAGTGAAGTGTTGAGGCGCGCATGGCAAATTACGTGGAAGCATAAGATATTGTGGGTTTATGGATTTTTGCTTACGTTGTTTGGTTTTCTATTTGTGCCTCTGTCAATTATTCCCATATTTGCTCCCGGTATATCTGACAGCATGATCAATGAGCCGTGGCTCGCCTTAATATTAGTGGCTGGATTTTTCGTATTTATTCTGGCACTATATCCTGTCAGTGTAATAATGAACGGTGCGCTTACCATCGGTGTGTTACGTGCAGAGCGGGGTGAAGAAAAGTTATCCTTTATGGAATTGATCCGCGAGAGTTTTCCTTTCTTTTGGCGTATTCTGGGTTTGATGCTGTTGTATGCCGGAGCAATGATAATTGCCATGCTGGCGTTCTCGGCATTACAGGTTATCCTTACTCTCGTCACGTTCGGATTGGCTGCTTTTTGCATGGCTCCGCTTTCTTTTCTGACGTATCCGGTAATATTTATTTGGTACGCATGCATGGAGCAATCCATGGCTGCCATCGTGGTGGATAATATGAATATCATGGATTCCGCGCAACAAGGCTGGCAGATATTCAGGAAAAATATGGGAGCAGTTGCAATTGTAGGCCTGGTGTTGTATTTTGGCGTTAGTTTTATTTCGGGGTTTGCCATGCTGCCAATGATGGTGCCATTCCTGGCCATTCCATTTGCGCTTGAATCAACAGAGTTGAACACTAATATTTTTTTAGTTGCGGGAATTTGTGCGGCAGTTTATGGACCTATTTTTTCCGTCTTTCAAGGAGGCATATTAGCCTTCATGAAATCTGGATGGGTATTAACATATCTGCGCCTGACTGGTGGTTCAGCCGCGCAGCCTGTATTGCTGGAAGCAGCCTCACCGTAAATGCCAGATGAAGGAGTTAAGATGAATTTCAACTTTGGTGAGATCCTCACGCGAGCCTGGCAGATCGTTTGGAAGAATAAGGTGTTGTGGATCTTCGGCATCCTGGCGAGTTGCGGTCGGGGAGGTGGGAGTTTTAACAGTAGCGGTAGCGGCCAAGGTGGCTTTGGCACACCTTTAAATCTGCCGCCTCAAATGAGGCAGTTTTTGCAAACCATTCAGGAAAACCTGACAACATTTATTGCGATCACCGTTGCTTTAGTTTGTATAATTTGGATCGTAACCATCTTCCTAAGCACAATTGGCAAAATCGGTTTGATCCGCGGTACATCCCAGGCAGATGGTGGAGCGGAGGGCCTGATCTTCGGTCAGTTGTTCAGCGAAAGCATGCCTTATTTTTGGCGACTGTTTGGACTGGGCCTGATTGCCTCGGTTCCGTTTGTCGTCCTGATTGCGGCGCTTGTCGCAGGTTTGCTGGGATATCTGATCCTGATCCCTGTCAGTGTCAGCAGCGGAAGTGATATGCCACCTGTTTTTGGATTAGGCATGATCGCTCTTGTCTTCGGATGTATCTGCCTGCTGATTCCGCTCGCGATTGTCATAAACCTGATCCTCCGTCAGGCCGAGAATGCCATCGTGTTGGAGGAGATGAGCGTCTTGCCAGCCTTGAGCTGCGGCTGGGACATATTCCATAAAAATCTGGGCCCCATCATTATCATGGCTATTATCCTGACCGTGATCAGTTTTGCAGTGGGCTTCATCATTGCCATTCCAGTTGTCATTGTTGTGTTGCCCGCCGTGATTGCTTTTGCTGTGGGTGAAGCACAAAACTGGACTCCGTTGGCCATTGCGGGTGTTTGTCTTTGTCTTTATATTCCGATTTCATTATTACTGAATGGCATCGCGATTGCATATACCGAATCCGCGTGGACGCTCACCTACCTGCGTTTGACGCGCCTACAGGATGATGAGCCGGTTGCCCTGCTTGAGGCGAATGAGTAAATTTCCTAAATTAATCCCAGGCCTTCTGCTGATTATCGCGGAATTACTAAGCCTGGTGGCTGTGCCCCAATCCTTTGCTCACGCCCAGACTGCGGCGTATGCAGAGATCGCTGCCATCGACGCGCAGAAGTTTCCGCAAATCTCCGCGCTCCTGGATGTTTACGACCCGAACGGGCAGTTTATCTCTGGCCTGCGGCCCTCTGATCTGACGGTCTATGAAGATGGGCAGGAGCGCGAGGCGGCTACGGTCACTGAATCTCCTGTGCCTGTGCAGATCGTGGTTGCCATCAACCCGGGTCCTGCGCTGGCTGTACGTGATGGAAACGCCATCCCTCGCTTTACGCAAGTTGTGGATATATTAGGCCGTTGGGTGGGTTCACAGCCCGCCGATTCGCGCGACGACTTGAGCCTGGTCTCGTTATCGGGCTCTCTCATCAGCCATGCAAATGCAAAAGACTGGTTCGTGAGCCTGGGTTCATTTAAACCTGATTTTCGCAGTACCACTCCCAATCTGCAAACTCTTTCCATCGCACTGGACGCGGTGACCGCGCCCCCATCACAACCGGGTATGAAGCGCGCCATCCTGTTCATCACGCCGCACATGGACGATCCCAACATTGATGACAGCATCGCTCTGTTGCTCCAGCGCGCCATCGATTCGAAGGTGCGCGTCTTCGTCTGGCTCATAGATGCGCCGGAATATTCTGTGACAGCCAGCGGCAACGCGTTCAAAACGCTCGCACAACAATCCAGCGGATCGTTCTTCTCGTTTTCGGGAATTGAACCTTTCCCTGATCTTAACCTATTCTTTGCCCCCCTCCGTCATATTTACAACCTAACTTATACATCCGCACTTAAATCTGCAGGGGACCATGCGTTGGGCCTTTATATTGATACTGCACAGGGAACGATTCCTGCGCTCGATAAAACCTTCAGTGTGGATATCCAGCCGCCCAACCCAATCTTTCTCTCGCCACCATTGCATATCACGCGTCAACCACCCGCAGAGGATCCGTATAACGCGGAAGCCATGGCTCCGGCGCAACAGCTCATTGAGATCATCGTTGAATTCCCGGATGGGCATCCACGTGAATTGACGCGCACCGCGCTGTTTGTAGATGGTCAGCTTGCCATGGAGCATACTGCCGAGCCATTTGAAACCTTTGTGTGGGACTTGAGCACTTACGAGAAGAGCAGCCAGCATGAGATCATTGTGGAGGCCGAGGATGTGCTTGGCTTGCACAAAGCCAGCATGGGCATCCCGGTTACCTTAACAGTGATTCAGCCGCCCAGGGGCATACGGGCATTTCTGGCGCGCTATCGTTCGTACGTGGTAATCGGTGCAATTGCATTGGCGGGCCTGGCATTGTTCGTCATTCTATTGCGCGGGCGCGCGGGTGCCGTACCCACTCGCAATCGCCGCGAGACCCGTAAACGTTTTGAAGACCCGCTTACACAACCTGTTGTCTCATTGACCGAGCCGGTTATTTCTGCTACAAAGAAATTAAAGACACAGCCGCGCCGTGCCAGCTGGTTGCAGCCCAAACCGGTGCGCGTGGCGCAAGCTCCCGCTTATCTTATCCGTCTGACGAATGGCGGTGAGCCAGCCAGCGTTTCGCCCATCCCTGTCACGGAAAAGGATATGACCTTCGGCACAGACCCGGTTCAATCTCAGCGCGTGCTGGACGACGCGTCCATTTCGCCGCTGCATGCCCGTATCAAACAGACGGATGA